>CALKCV010000289.1 GCA_938083405.1 uncultured Microcoleaceae cyanobacterium
GATTGACAAAATCTACATTAAAAATTTTAAATCTTTGTTTTCTCTAAAAACTTACACTTGGTCTTCTTACACCTTGGAATCAGTTTTGCTGACAGAATTAGAAGTATTAGCAAAACTTTTTTAAAAATGGCTGGAGTCTAAAGATGAATCTTTGAAAGTTAATCTTAACGATTTAGCTAATAATATTCAGCAGCTTTACAATGGAACTGAATTAAAGGAATATTTTGAATAAAAATATTTACAATACCCTTTAGATCGCAGAAGCTGGATTTATCAAATTGCCAAGAAATATAAGAATCTAAAAAACAGGACTTATTCGCTTTTTGGCTCGAAAATTATTGACGTAGATGATGACGATCTTAAGTCAATGTACGAAAAATACCTGCGGCAATCTCTTAGCGATCGCGATTTTTATAAAATAGCAGATAAGGAGGATGTTGAATATTTTTTCAACTGGATTTTGAGGGAGTATTCCATGACTTTCGATCGCGATCGAGACTTTATCGAACTGTTGGAATTGGTCCATCGCTCCACATGGTTTAAAGATTGGAATTTCTTAACTAGAATTTAATGGGGTTTATTTCCATGCACCCCATTAAACCCAAAATCGCTTAATGGAAAAAGAGTAATTAATAATCTTCGCTCCCAACAACCCCCGAGGTTTAATTTCTGGCAAAATCCATTGCCAAATTACCCAATTCACGATTAATCGAAATCGCGATCGACTGTGGAAAGAAATATAGGCTCTACCCGAATTGCAATGACGCTGGAGGGGCGAACTACCATATATTCTCCTTGAAGGTTTTTAATAGGAACGTTCACAAACTCTGAAGAGTCTTGTTTTGGTACTAAAACAGCAGTGTACCACTTTTGAAATTCTGGTAAAGTGGGAAAGCGTACTTCTTCGCGCGCTCCCCCTTGAAGCAAGAGGTGAACTGCAATTTCATCGGGTTTTCTAGCCATATCAAATTTTAGTTTTTTCTAGCAAAGGAACGGTCAAAATTTAACCTTAATTAAGGTTTATCGAACTACAAATACAATTTTCTGTCAAACCCCCTAGACTTTCGGGCTTGGAGTTTTTCTCAAGACTTTTTTGTATTCTCCTACACAACGAGAACATTACCACATAAAATAGTTTGGGTTCAATCCCGGAGGCGCTACGTCCCCTGGTTAGTCCTAGTTTAATTAATTACCAATTCTTCAACTATGCCCAAACGCGAAGATCTAAGCAAAATTCTCCTAGTTGGCTCCGGCCCCATCGTCATCGGCCAAGCTTGCGAATTTGACTACAGCGGCACTCAAGCCTGTAAAGCCTTGCGAGAAGAGGGTTTCGAGGTGGTGTTGGTCAACTCCAACCCGGCCACGATTATGACCGACCCAGAGATTGCCGAACGTACTTACATAGAACCGCTGACCCCGGAACTCCTCGAAAAGGTCATCGCTAAAGAAAGGCCCGATGCCCTGCTACCGACAATGGGGGGTCAAACTGCCCTAAATCTGGCAGTTTCTTTGGCTAAAAATGGGACGTTGGAAAAATATGGAGTGGAACTCATCGGGGCCAAACTTCCGGCGATTGAAATGGCCGAAGACCGATTGTTATTTAAGGAGGCTATGGCCCGCATCGGTGTCAAGGTTTGTCCCTCGGGCATTGCCAGCAACCTAGACGAGGCCAAGGACATCGCCAACAAAATCGGGACTTACCCTCTAATTATTCGTCCTGCCTACACCCTGGGGGGCACTGGGGGCGGCATTTCCTACAACCAAGAAGAATACGAACTCATGGCCCAGGGCGGCATAGATGCCTCGCCGGTCTCCCAAATCTTAGTGGAGCAATCTCTCATCGGCTGGAAGGAGTACGAGTTAGAAGTAATGCGAGATTTGGCAGATAACGTAGTCATTATCTGTTCCATCGAAAACATCGACCCCATGGGAGTGCATACGGGAGATTCTATCACTGTTGCTCCAGCCCAGACTCTCACTGATAAAGAGTACCAGCGCTTGCGGGATGCTTCGATCGCTATTATCCGGGAGATCGGAGTGGAAACTGGCGGTTCTAACATTCAATTTTCTGTCAACCCGGTTAATGGGGATGTCATTGTTATCGAAATGAATCCTCGGGTGAGTCGTTCTTCTGCTTTGGCGTCGAAGGCTACTGGTTTCCCGATCGCCAAGATGGCGGCAAAATTAGCTGTGGGTTACACCCTCGACGAAATCTCTAACGACATTACCAAAAAAACTCCCGCCAGTTTCGAGCCCTCTATCGATTATGTGGTGACGAAAATTCCTCGCTTTGCTTTTGAGAAGTTCCCGGGTTGCGAACCGGTCTTGACTACCCAGATGAAGTCTGTGGGAGAGGCGATGGCGATGGGGCGGACTTTCCAAGAGTCTCTCCAGAAGGCGTTGCGGTCTCTGGAGACGGGTCGCGCTGGTTTCGGTTGCGATAAACAGGAGAAGCTGCCTAGTCTGGAACAGGTCCGAGGAATGTTGCGGGTTCCCAACCCAGAGAGAATTTTTTCGCTTCGCCATGCTTTGCAACTGGGGATGACGGTGGAGGAGATTTACGAACTGACGGGGATCGATGTTTGGTTCTTGGATAAGATGCAGGATTTGTTGGAGACTGAGAAGTTCCTCAAGCGGACTCCTCTAGAGGAGTTGACCGAGAAGCAGATGTGGGATGTGAAGCGGCAAGGTTTTAGCGATCGCCAAATTGCTTACGCGACTAAGACGGACGAGATGGATGTGAGGAATTTCCGCTTGGGTCTGGGAGTGAAGCCTGTTTATAAGACGGTGGATACTTGCGCGGCGGAGTTTGAGGCTTTTACTCCTTATTACTATTCTACTTACGAGGAGGAGTCGGAGGTTTTGCCTTCGGATAAGCGTAAGGTGATGATTTTGGGGGGCGGACCGAACCGTATCGGTCAGGGAATCGAGTTTGATTACTGCTGCTGTCATGCGAGTTATTCTTTGCAGGATGCGGGTTTCGAGACTATTATGGTGAATTCTAACCCGGAGACGGTTTCTACGGATTACGATACTAGCGATCGCCTCTATTTCGAGCCCCTGACTCTGGAGGATGTGACTAATATCATCGAGGCGGAAAAACCGGAGGGGATTATCATCCAGTTCGGCGGACAGACTCCTTTGAAGTTGGCGGTGTCTCTGGAGAAGTATTTGGAAGGTTGCGAGGGGACGAAGATCTGGGGAACTTCGCCAGATTCTATCGATATGGCGGAAAACCGGGAACGGTTTGAGAAGGTTTTGCGAGATTTGGATATTCGGCAGGCGGCTAACGGCATGGCGAGGAGTTTTGAGGATGCGGCGCGGGTGGCCAGGGATATCGGCTATCCCGTGGTGGTGCGTCCTTCTTACGTTCTGGGGGGACGGGCTATGGAGATCGTTTATTCGGATGAGGAGTTGGAACGTTATATGGTGTTTGCGGTTCAGGTGGAACCAGACCATCCGATTTTAGTCGATAAGTTTTTGGAAAATGCTGTGGAGGTGGATGTGGATGCGATCGCCGATTCTACCGGACAGGTCGTTATTGGCGGCATTATGGAACATATCGAACAGGCGGGCATCCACTCTGGAGATTCTGCTTGTTCTATTCCTTATCAGTCTCTCTCGGATGCGGCGGTGGAGACTATTCGCCAGTGGACGGTGAGTTTGGCGAAGGCGCTGAAGGTGGTGGGGTTGATGAATATTCAGTTTGCCGTTCAGGGGGATACGGTTTATATTTTGGAGGCGAACCCGAGGGCGTCGCGGACGGTGCCTTTTGTTTCTAAGGCTATCGGGGTGCCTTTGGCGAAGATGGCGTCTTTGGTGATGTCTGGTAAGACTTTGACGGAGTTGAATTTTGTAGAGGAAGTGGTGCCGCAACAGGTTTCGGTGAAGGAGGCGGTTTTGCCTTTTGCTAAGTTTCCGGGAACGGATACTTTGTTGGGGCCGGAGATGCGTTCGACTGGGGAGGCTATGGGTATTGATTTTGATTTTGGTAAGGCTTTTGCTAAGGCGCAGCTTTCGGCCAGTCAGTTTTTGCCTCTGGAGGGGACGGTTTTTGTTTCGATGAGCGATCGGCACAAGCAGTCGGTGATTCCGGTGGTTAAGGATTTAATTTCTCTTGGCTTTAAGGTGGTGGCGACTCAGGGAACCCAAGAGGTGTTGCGCGAGGAAGGTTTGGATGTGGAGTTGGCGCTGAAGTTGCACGAGGGTCGCCCCAATGTCAGCGATGGGATTAAAAATGGCAAGATTCAGTTGATTATTACGACTCCAAGCGGGGAGGAGTCGCGCCAAGATGGGATGACTATTCGCCGGACTGCTTTGAATTACAAGGTGCCGCTGATTACGACGATCGCCGGTGCGAAGGCGGTGGTCGCGGCGATTCGTTCTTTACAGTCTGGGGATCTTGAGGTGAGGGCCGTTCAGGATTATTATTAATTAATAATTAATAATTAATAATTAATAATTAGTAGGGTGCTTCCTGGCACCTTACAATACTATAGCAATCCCGCGCTATTCGTAGTAATCGCGCTCCGCGATTTATCTATATCAATCGCGGAGCGCGATTACTACGAACAAGATTTTGAGTAGGGTGCTTCCTGGCACCTTACTTAACTGTCTGTTTCCAATTAATAATTGTTAATTGCCTGTAGTAGCGCCAGAAAGCTTGAATTGATTGGTAAATATTTGATGTAACACCGAGCCGGTGCGCATTGCGCACCCTACTGAATTTAACCTGCAGCGCATCCTAAGTAATTAATAATTAATAAT
>CALKCV010000290.1 GCA_938083405.1 uncultured Microcoleaceae cyanobacterium
GTACATTTTCGATCCCCCGTTGGTCCCCCTTAAAAAGGGGGACTTTCAAATTTTCCTGCTCCCCCCTTTTTAAGGGGGGCAGGTTCAGGATCGTTCGGGATGTACCTCATCGAGAGGAAAAACCCAATTATTAATTATTAATTGTTAAGCAACCTGAATAACCTTCAAACTTTCCAGACCGCGATCGTCAACAATTTTCACAGCAACCCGGCGATATTTTCCCAACTCAAAAGGCAGAGAAACCGTACTCCGATAAACAGCAAATAAATTCTCATCAATTTCGGCCTTAAGATTCTTAGCTAATTTATCCAAACCATCCCTATAACCCCCCATAGGAAAAAACACTTGTCTGGCAAACAAACAGCCGCCATTATAATCGCTATCCAACAACCACATCGCAATCTTCGTCTTACCGCCGGAGTCAATATTGCCAGTTTTAGTATTATAATAATCGAAGCCTAAAACCTCAACCCGATACATTTCTCTACCAGTCGCATCCGCAATTCTTTCAAGCTTAACATCGGGCTGCCCCAAAAGCCAAAAACTCTCGTTAGTTGCTCGTTTTTTCTTCAAATCTTCCGTCAGTAAATCCCCATTAATCATTACCTTTAACAGCCTCAATTCCTCGCTATTAATTTCATCAATATTTCTAGCAGCTTCCGGGTCAAATTCAAAAGCAGCAAAGACAATAGTATCCGGTTTCGGAACCAGTTGCATGGCTTCAGAAATTACCAATTGAATTTGAGTCTTTTCTAGAGGCGCGTATTCGTAGCCGAAGGAAATAACTACTCGTTGGTGAGGAGATTCTTTAGTTTCCGCAGTGGCATGAATAAACTGAGTCCCTGGCAAAGGTTCCACGCTAGAAAACTCGATTTTTTGACCGTTTTTAGCGCGAATGCCAGTTTTTAATAACTCCTCCCGCCATTCCGTTTGTCGGAGAGTTTCGCCGCTACGAATTATCGAAAAATCTGGTTCGATTTTAGGATAAATATTGTCCCGATTTTCTCCTATAATTTCCGAGTTATTAATATCTTCGGGAGCCATTTTATCGATAGATTTTACCACCGGTGAAGGTACCGCTTCCACGGTAAAAGGACTGGTAACTCGGATTTTGGATTTATCTGTAAAAGGGCGATCGTAAAGAGTTTCTATTAAAGCATATTTTTTCAGCGCTTTTTCTATCTCTTCTTTAGTCATACCTTCGCGAATTTCCGGGTTATTAGTAATAGATTTCAGCGTGATATGAGGAACCGTTTTATATTTCAAACCGCTGCCGATCCCTTCCGAGGGATTTGTTAGTTCGTAAAAATCAAAAACACCAGTCATCAATCGCTGTTTGGCGAGAGTAATAGCAACCCGAGAAGTATCGCAAGTAATCCACCGTCGCCCCCACTGTTCGGCGACGTAGGCAGTAGTACCGCTGCCGCAGGTAATATCTAATACTAAATCCCCCGGATCTGTGGTCATTAACATGCATCTTTGAATCACTTTTCTGCTGGTTTGAACCACATAAGTTTTATCCGACGGTCCTCCAGTATCCGTCCATAAATTATCGACTTCGCTAACAGTTAAATCGTCAGCATATTTAAGGAAACGCAAACTTTGCCTGCCTGCTATTAACCGTCCTGCTTTGTCTAAAACTTCCATGCCTTGGGGGTTAGTTTTCCAACTGCGATTTTGAGGAGGAGAATAGGTTTTTCCTTGGAAGGTGTAGTCAAACAAACAGGTATAGACTACGCCTCCGGCCGAGGATAAATTATCAGTTCTAAAGGGTCTGCCTTCCGGTGGAAGTAGAGTCGGTCTGATTCTTTCTTCTGTTGATAAAGTTCTAATGGTTCCATCGGGCATTTCGATGTGGGTGTATCCTATTAGATCGATTTTGTCTTTATAAAGTTGGCGATATTTGACGTATTTTTTAGATTTCGCATACCAAATAATGTAGTCGCTGACTCTTTTTAATAATCTGGCAGTTAATCCGGTAGCTTTGACAAAAGATATCTCGCTGCAAAGGTTTTCTCGACCGAAAATTTCATCCATGAGATTCCTAACAAAATGCACGTTTGCTTCGGAAATTTGCACGAAACAACTGCCTGTTTCGTCTAAGAGTTCTCTAGCAAGTAGGAGTCTATTTCTGAGGTAAGTTAAGTATGAATGAATTCCTAATTCCCAGGTGTCTCTAAATGCTTTAATTGTCTCGGGAGATTGGCTTAAATCTTCGTCGCTGCCGTTTTTAACGTCTCGGTTATTGACAAATGGTTGAAAGTTGGAACCATATTTAATTCCGTAGGGCGGATCGATATAGATAGTTTGTACTTTTCCTGCCATTCCTTCTTTATGCAAGAGGGAATTCATTATTAATAGGGAATCTCCTGCAATTAATCTATTTGACCAATTGTTTTTATGTTGATAAAAAGTAATTTTTTTGTTTTTAGTTCGCTTTTTTTGTTTTTGTTCTTCTTCTTCTTCTTCAATAATGGAGAAGTTATCTGACTTAGTATCGGTATTTTTGATGGCATCAATAATACTATAAGGGTCTATTTTTTCGTGAACGTGTAGGGAAACGGTGGGAACTTCAAAAGATGTATGTTCTGTTTTCCCCGCCCAGTTTAATTGAGGGTCCAGGTGGGGGTCGTAGTCATATTTTTGTTTGTTAATAGGTTCGTTTGGTTCGATCGCTTTTTGTTGGTTAAT
>CALKCV010000291.1 GCA_938083405.1 uncultured Microcoleaceae cyanobacterium
ATAAATACCCTTTCCATAACGCTTTCTGGCTTGCTCTTCTGTCATCCCCACTCGCGCCAACTCCGGATCCGTAAAAGTCGCCCAAGGAATTACCCGATAATCTGCTTTGCTAAACGGGAAAAATAAAGCATTTGTTAATACCACCACTGCCTCATAACCGGCTACATGGGTAAACTGATAGCCGCCAATTACATCCCCGCAAGCATAAATTTTCTTATTAGTAGTTTGCAGCTTCCTATTAACCTTAATTCCCCGATCGCCAACCTCCACTCCAGCAGCTTCTAAGTTCAAAGATTCCACATTGGGAGTCCTGCCCGCCGAGACCAAGATCTCATCCACTGTTATTTGATGACCTGCGGCGGTTAAGCGTTTTTTCCCGTCAACAACTTCTACCTTCTCCGCCCGGGCTTGACGCAATATTTTAATACCTTCTAATTCAAATTGTTGTTCTATAACTAAAGCTGCTTCTGGGTCTTCTTTTGCTAAGATGTTCTCGCGGCTAGAAATCATCGTCACATCGCTGCCCAAACGGGAAAAAGACTGTCCTAATTCGCAACCGATGGGCCCCGCACCAATTATGGCTAAAGATTTGGGTAATTCAGTCAGGGAAAATACTTGTTCGTTAGTGAAAAATTCCGCTTCTTTTAATCCTTCTATTGGGGGAATGGCCGGCCTTGAACCGGTGGAAATTACAAAAGCCCTTGCGGTTAATTTTTTGCCGTTCACTTCAAAGGTTTGGTCGTCGAGAAATTTACCCTCGCCAAAAATAACTTCCACTCCCAAACCCCTAAATCTTTCCGGGGAGTCGTGGGGTTCGATGTTTTTAATTACTTGACGAACGTGACCCATTGCTTTAGCAAATTCTATCTCTGGGGGTTGGGTGTGGATGCCAAAACGGGCGGCGTTTTTCACTTCGTAAGCGACGCGGGAGGCGTGGATAAATGACTTACTCGGAACGCAACCGTACCAGAGACAATCTCCACCGAGGCGATCGCGTTCTATTAATGCTACTTTTGCTTTTAATTGGGCCGCCGCGCTGGCAACTACTAAACCGCCCGAACCGCCGCCGATGATTACAATATCGTATTCTACTGCCATGATTTTAGTTGTTAGTTGGTAGAACAGGCGTCTCGCCTGTTATCCGAAACGTTGGAACTAGGAGACGTTGTTAGTTGTTGATTAACCATTAACAACTAACAATTATCTATTCTTTTGTCGCATTTTTAAATAAAAATGCCATGAGAAAATTATTAGGGCTGACTGAGAGGTTGGTTGTAGGGGCAAAGCTTATGGGAATTAGTATTTTAGGCAACTCCGAAATATTTAATCCCATAAGCTTTGCCCCTAAAAAACTGACACCCACCCGATAGCGATCGCTTTATGCCGGGGCATCTGTTGGCGTGGATGCTTCCTCTTGGGAACGATTGAAGAATTTTTGACTGGTCCAATAAGTTAAAATATGAGAAAGCAGCCCCATCGGTCCGGCAAACAAACAAAGGATTAAGGAATGGGCAGTCCAAACACCGGTTCGCTGTCCTTCCAAATAAATATAGCGACCCAGGAACAGATCTAAAACTAAAAAATGAATCCAACCGGTGGCGGCGGCGCTTTCGTCGGCAAAGAAACTGGCAATATCTGCTAATTTGGGATTAGATAAAGCGGCGGCATTTTCAGGGGTGATACTAATAACAAAAAGGTAAATATATAAAGCCGCTAAAACTACAAAGGGAATAAAAGATGAGATTACTTTTCTGGTGACTCCCCATTTTGGCAGAAAGATGATTAAGACCCAGAAAGGTAAAACAAAAAGGTTTGCGCCGTTGAAAATTAAGTCGAGTGTCATAATTAATTGTGGATTGTACGAGGTAAGAGAATGTTAAAACAGCCGATCGGTAAATATTACGCTATTATGGCGAAAATATCTGCTAGTAGTATCGCCCTATTTCTCAGTTTGGAATTTTTCTGCTGGCCCGGGTTGTCGGGGGGGTTGTCTCAGAGGAGATTAGAAAATTCTCCTGCTGGGGGTGACGCTAATATTTTAGCCCAAAATTATGATTTGGAAATGATGAATAGATTAAGGAACGCGAACAATCATTTTGGTTTTAATTTGTTTTTGGAGATTGTAAAATCCCCGGGGGAAAGTAATATTTTTATTTCTCCGAGTAGTATCGCGATCGCCCTTTCCATGGCTTACAACGGCGCTAGGGGAGAAACCCAAGAAGCGATCGCTCGAACTCTCAATTTTTCCGACATGAGTTTGGCAGAAGTTAACGAAGCTAACCGGGCGCTTCAAGGTTTTTTAGAAACCCTCAACCAAGAAGTACAGCTATCAACTGCAAATTCTCTCTGGTTGGCAGAGAACTTTGATGTTAACCCCGATTTTATCGCCAACAATCAGCAATTTTACGGTGCAGAAATCGGGCAAATAAATTTTGAAAACGATGGGGCAGTTCCTCTTATTAACAACTGGGTAAGAGAGAATACCAACGGCAAAATAGAGAGCATCATCAATGGTTTATCCCCCAATTCAGTAATGGTATTGCTAAATGCCATTTATTTTAAAGGAAGCTGGGAGCAGAAGTTCGACGAATTAGAAACAAAAGAACAGCCATTTACCTCAGCGGATGGAACGGCAAAAAACCTACCGATGATGTTCCTCTCTAGCAGCTTTCCTTACTTTGAAAACGAATTTGTTCGGGCAGTAGCATTGCCTTATGGAGAAGGGAGGGCGAGTATGTATGTATTTTTGCCCAAAGCGGAAGTAGGTTTGGCTGGATTTTATCAGCAATTAAATCATGAAAATTGGCAGAATTGGATGTTGCAATTTGACTACGGTGAAGTTGAGTTAGGTTTGCCTCGCTTTAAGGCAGAATACGAACTAAAACTTAACGATGTCTTAAAAAAATTAGGCATGGAGATAGCTTTTGAGCGAGGGGTAGCGGATTTTTCCCGTATGTCAAATACTTCGCAAAAACTATTTATTAGCGAGGTCAAACATAAAACTTTTGTGGAAGTAAATGAAGAGGGAACCGAGGCGGCAGGTTCTACCGGAGTGACGGTTACTTTAAGAAGTGCGCCCAGGCGGTTTAAGATGACAGTCGATCGCCCATTTTTTATTGCCATTACAGACAACGAAACGGGCTGTATTTTATTCATGGGAGCTATTACAAATCCCTCAAGTAATTAAGAATTAACAATTGATAATACCGGTGCATCTAATTTTTAGTTACAAAAAAACTGCTTAAAATTCCTAAAATTTTAGGTAAATTATTGAGATAATATTCATCTAAATCTATAATTACAGTTTGAGACTCTAACTCCAAAAATTGCCAATTAGTGCCATTAGTTACCGCCCCATAAATTTTAGTAATTTCGTTACCTTCTCTTTCATTAAAAATTTGAGCGCCAACCATTTCAGCAATACATTGAGGCAAACCAGATTTGAGATTATCGTTTTTAGCTTGTACTAAGGTAACGACTGGTGCTTCGATTAAGAGTTGCTCTGTGGAACTACTCATAATAAAATCGCAAAAACCGTTCAAGCCTCGTTCCACATCCACATTAAATTCCAGTCCAGAAAAGAGGCTAATTCGATCGCCTTTTCTTTGTTTTATTTCTGCTAATATCGGGGCAATAATAAATTCCGATTTAGCTTTCTCAGAACCGATT
>CALKCV010000292.1 GCA_938083405.1 uncultured Microcoleaceae cyanobacterium
GCTTGCTTGTAGTAATCGCTTGGCGATTCATATTTAGAAATCGCTAAAGCGATTACTACGAACACTACCCCGATTCATAGATATAAATCGCTAAAGCGATCGCTACGAACAGCCATTAATATCTTTATTTGTTATTAATTACCGTCTTCGTTGTAACAGAGCAATAACTGCAGTAGTAATAGAAAGCAACATCAATAAGAAGATAACCCCGCTTGGCAGAGATTGAATTACTCGAAGACCTCGGAGGATGAATGCTAAGAGAGTTAGGACAATACAAATACCGGAAATGTAAGAAAATTGAGGAATTAAAAATTTAGGATATTTGCTCATGGTTTTTAGTTATTTTTAACTTGTTAATTGTTAATAGATATTATTCCAGCCCCTGGGCTTGTAACGAAGGTAATCTCCTAATAACAAAACCGGCTTAATTATTAATTATTAACTATTAATTATTAATTGCTAGAGGCTAAAGGCAAAACCAAACGAGTAACAACCCGCCCCCGATCTAACAAATCCATAGAAAACCGTCCGCCCATTTGCTGTATGACTCGCTGACAGATAATTAAATGCTTGCCTGGAGGCGTTACCAGAGTTGAAGGAGCTAATAGATCCGGCAAAAATCCCATCTTTAATTCGGCGATCGTTTGAGGGTCGATCGCCCCATTATCAGCAATCGATAACTCCAGCCATTTATCATCTAAAATTTTACACCGAAGTTCCAAAATTCCTTGCGGTTGAGAACGAAAACAGGCGCAAAGCAACAACTCGTATAAGACAAGTTCCAATTTAATCCCGTCGCCGCGAATGCTCCAATTTCCCTCGCGGTGAGCCACTAACTGCAACTGTCGTCGTTTAATTACAGGATCGATCCGCTCCACCAAGCGCCTCAACAAATTAGCTACCAGCACGATTTCGTAATTAGTATGCAACCGCCACTTCTCTTGTTTCAATAAAGAATTCGTATTCGTCAAAGCATTGCCAATTTGCCGGAGCAATTGCTGGTAGCGGAGGCTCGTCAGAGTACCTTTTTCTTGCCCTGCGCTATCGCCATTAAAATGATTCAACTGGCTAAGTTGCCTTACCCCCCATCCCACGCTACGGTAGAGATCCTCCAAACGACGTTGCTTGTACCAGTTTAACCATTCTAACTCTTCTCGCTGAGATTCCAGAGTCGCTTCCATCAACAAATAACGGCGAGACCAAGCAAGCTGCCTCACTAAAGGAGTCAGCAAATTTTCCAAAGGAACAGAATCAGATCTCTGCTGCGGTAGGCTTTGAATTGCTTGCTTTATGCCTCCCTTAGGAGTTGCGATTAATAAGACACCTGTTGGCTGATGCTCCCTCGCCGTACGCAAAGCAATCTCAAAAAGTTCGCCCTTATCGAGTATCGCCAGCCAACTCCTGCTATTAGCTGGTATGTCGGAGGCTTTCAGGTGCAACCAACCATGGGTGGAGAGCGATCGCTGGATTAGTTCGTCCCCAGCGATCGGGATTGATATATTATGATTGACGCTAAACTCGGATGTAGCCCCGGCCGTTGCCGCGATTTTACCCGCCCTCGCTCCCGGAGTCCAAGTCAGCAGGGCCACAAGAGGACAGGGTGTCTCCTCCTCATAAGCTAGATCTCTGATTATTTGAGCGATGAATTGTACGAAATTGCGTTGAAGGCGATCGAGAGAAAGGTTATCGAGGATGCTTTTCTTCTGTGCCATAGCCGATGGTTGAAAAGCTTGCGGTAGAGTAATATCTGAGTCATCGTCGATCGTTTGGGGCAAAGAATAGTTCCCAATATTAGGCTGCAAGATAGTTAAGCCGGATTGAAAACGAGCGGAATATTGTTGCTGTCGCTGCATAAATCGCTGCTGTTGCCACTGATGCAGAATCAAACCAAGTTGTTGGGCGACAATACTCACTAATTCCCGATCGCTTTTATTCCAGGTTCGCGCTGCTTCCCCTCCTACAACTAACACCCCCCATTCGCTAGTTCCACCAAAGCCATTTTCTCCATCGCTTTTTGCTGCCGTTTTGCAGGCTAGAAGCGATCGCATTCCTAAATTCCACAAATCTTTGCGCCAAGTTTTTAATCTTTTGTCTTGCTGCATATTTTCTATGGCTACTACCTCCAACTCCCCCGAACCTTGTAATAGCTTAAGTTCCTCCTTCCTCAGGGGAGGCAGAAAGCTTGTTTTTAGCAGAGCGCTGGCCCTGCAATTCTGGTAGATCGCTTTAAACTCCCCCGATAGCTCGCGCTCCAATAGCAGAAAATATTTCGCTCCTAAGCGCTTAAATAATCTATCCGCAGTGCTTTTGAGAGTCGGCTGCCAGTTCGAGTTACTTGAGATAGCCCTGGTTATGCTCGCTATTAAATCGCGATCGCCCCGCGCTTCCTCGATTTTCTCCTCCATTTCCGAGAGTGGAGATGTCAGCCCCACCAGTTGAGCCACTCCCCGCAGATAGTTTTTTTCATTTTCTTGCCAAATGCGGGGGCGATCGTCCTGCACTGCTAAAAACCCGCACAGTTCCCCATCAACTACTATTGGCCCTGCCAATAAAGAGCGAACTCTCAGTTGCTGCATTAATTTCCCCGCTCGATCCGATCTCAGAGAACTATGAGACTCCCCTATTGAAACAATCTGGTCCCCTGCCAGGGCATCATAAAATGCCCCAATATCTTGCACGGCGATACCGGATGCGGGTCTCTGGGAGTCGTTCCATCGCGGAGCGTACTGTCGGTTGCTAGCGCGACACCAAAAATAGCGGCGGTCTTTATTATACCAGTAAATGTTGGTGCGGCTTGGTTGAATAAATTGATGAGTTGCTTCTACTACCGCTTCCAAACGTTGGTCTGTTCTAGTTAGCTTTCTTAGCTCCGAAAGTAGTGCTAATAAAGGTTCGTCCGGTCGCTTCGCTTGCTGCCGCTGCCAATCTAATTCTATTTTATGGAGAGTGGCGGCAAATGCTCCTAAAATTATAGATAGCTGCGCCTTTTCGAGCTCGATCGGAGATATGCCCCAAACTTCCGAACCGAGCAAAACAACTCCGAAGCACCGGTCTTTATAACGGATAGGAAATAGAATAGTACCTTGAATGTTATAATTTATTGCAAGTTTGCGCCATTCTCCCGCCCTAGTTTCTTCTTGCAAATCTGACACGTTAACGGGTCTTAGTTGGATTACTACTTGCTCTAATAAGTCTCCAGGACTCAGAAGAAATTTTTGTTTGAGAAATGAAGTTTCACCATCAGGGGTGATTCCTCCTTTGCCCAAAATGCGATGATCTAAGCGATCGTAGAGACCGATCCAAATTAGCTGGTAGTTAAGTTCGTTCTGTAAATAATTTAATATTGTATCTGTTAAAACTTCTACGTTCTCTTCTTCTCTTAATACTTGGAGAATTCTGTCTAAAGTTGTTATTTCTTCGCTAAAATCTTTAGCGATCGGGTGCTGGCTCATTTTACAATTACCTCAAAACTCCCTACAGTTCGCTATTAAAATTTAAAATTTAGTTCCCCAAAGGCTCCACCCCCAGCCTTTTTTACCCTACACTTGTCTGTCCGACCTTATAATTTTTGATTTTTAGTTTTTGACTGTTATAGCATTTTTCATTATGATGATGAAGTACGCTAACTCTAGGTCTAGGCACGAGCGAATCTTTTCGATGGCCTAATTAGGATAAATGAAAGAAGGGGGCCAGGAATGAGAGTTTACCTAGTTTTTACCAGACATCGAAATAAGAATTAAAATAGCCATTGAAATCAAACTCATGTTAGATCTTTATCGCTTTGCTTTACGGCCTCTTTTATTTTCGGGATTGAAAACCGATCCAGAATGGGCGCACCAACGCGCCTTGAACCTTCTCAATTTCCTCGATTCTCGCTCGAATAGTCCCTTTGCCTCAAAACTTCGGGCAGCCATGGATAAGTCTTTCTGTCTGAGAGACTCTCGCCTAGAACAAAGCCTCTGGGGCCTTAAGTTTCCAAATCCTCTGGGTTTGGCTGCTGGCTTTGATAAAGATGGTATGGCTGCTAATATTTGGCCCAGCTTCGGCTTTGGCTTTGCCGAACTCGGCACCGTTACTCTACACCCCCAACTCGGAAACCCACAACCTCGCTTGTTTCGCTTGCTTCAGGATGATGCTATCCTCAATCGCATGGGTTTTAATAATCTGGGGGCTGCAGCCTTGGCCTCGAATTTGGAGGCCAGAACTAGGAAGCAGCAACTATCCCCAGTGACTAATTCCCCTTGGACGTTGGGTGTTAATCTCGGTAAATCTAAGGTAACACCTTTGGAGGACGCAGCAGAGGACTATTTGGCTAGCTTCCGTTTGCTCAAGGATTGGGGCGATTATTTTGTGGTTAACGTTTCTTCCCCTAATACCCCCGGATTACGATCGCTCCAAAATGCCTCTAACCTTACTACTATTTTAGAAAGTTTGCAAGAGGAAAACCAGGCAATTAAGCCTATTTTAATTAAGATTGCACCCGATCTGGAACGGGAAGCGATCGCTTCTATTCTCGATCTGGCTAAAAAATATCAACTAGCGGGAATTATTGCAACTAATACTACCACCCTTCGCGACGAACTAACTACTAAAATTATTCGGGCAACGGGCAAACCAGTTACGGAAGAAGCGGGGGGAATTAGTGGATATCCGTTAAGGGGGCGATCGACCGAGATTATTAAGTTTATTTGGCAGGAGACTCGGGGGCAATTACCTATTATTGGTGTGGGCGGTATTTTTACTGCGGAAGATGCCTGGGAGAAAATTACCGCAGGTGCCAGTCTTATCCAAGTTTATACCGGATTAGTTTACGAAGGGCCTTGGATGATGAAGCGAATTCTCAAAGGATTGTTGCAAAAATTAGGCGATCGAGGGTTAAACTCGATTTCAGAAGCAGTAGGTTTAGCACAATGCTAGACGGGTGCATCGGGGGAATCAATAAAGCCCGCGAATTAAACGCTTTTTGTTAGCAGTCAGTTGTTAGTTGTTAGTTGGAAGAACGATAACGTTCCTACTTACAAATAACATACATCAGTAAATTTTTGGTTCGCTTCAAAGTTGACGTGGAACCTCGTTTTATCTCAATCATTATCCATCTAAGCGAAATTATGTTACCTCAATGGTTTGTATTTAATCCCCGATTTTTATTCCTAGTGACACTATTGAGTGTCGTACTAACTCCTGTAGCTCTTAATTATTATGTGAGGGTAGTTACGAGCGATCGCCGCTATACCGAACCTGACGGGGTTCCCACCCAACCAGTGGCGATCGTCTTCGGTGCGGGACTGTGGGAAGATGGTACCCCTACGCCCATGCTGGCAGATAGGGTACAAGCAGCAGTCGATTTATATAAAATTTCTCGCATCAATAAAATCTTAATGACTGGCGACAACAGCAGCAAAGACTATAACGAAGTGAAAGCAATGCAGGAATACGCCGTAGAGCAGGGGATTCCCGCAGAAGATATTACTTTAGATTATGCAGGATTTAGCACTTATGAGAGTTGCTATCGCGCTAAAGAAATCTTTGGCGTTACCCGAGCAGTTTTAGTTACCCAAAAATATCATCTACCCCGCGCCGTCTATACTTGCCGCAAAATGGGTGTAGAAGCTGTTGGTTTGGGTACGCCAGACTGGGAAAAATTTGAAAACGATTCCATGAGGTATTATTTCTTGCGCGAAGTATTAGCAGTTTTGAAAGCCTTATGGTTCGTTCATATTACCCGCCCCAAACCAACCTTTTTAGGGCCTTTCGAGGGGATAGAATAATGGAGCGAGGCGAGGGCAAAGCATTTCAATTTTCAATACTTCGGACACTTTTTCATGGGCAACGGTAAAATGCGGGTTTCGGACTCGGGACTCGCCCGGATAGCTAACGAGAGAATGGGAGTTTTAGCCGTTTCCTTAAAAACTGTCCGAACTGTTGAATTTTAATGTACCCGATTTACCACCCGAATCCTGTTCTTCTCAAATATCTTGTACCACTTATTATTCCTCTGGAGGATGCCAACCCGCCCTTACCCAGTTACGACGGACAGTTAGCGCTAGACTATTATTCAGCTTTAAGGCAATAACAGTAGCACGACCGCAAGCTGTTAAACCTATAATTCGAGTTCCATCTTCACTCCAGCTAAAATGCTTCTCCCATTTTTGTTTGCGAGGATTAAATATCGCTACATTAGAGCCAGTTTCTGGGTCTAGCCCTGTTGTTTTAGTCCATTTATATTGATTGCACAACTCGCAAGCCAAACACAGATTGTCTTCAGAATCTTTTCCTCCCTTAGAAACAGGAAAAACATGGTCAATTTAAAGTTTTCCCATCACATAATCTTGATGGCTCAAACAATATTCGCAGCGATCGCCCCCTCGATTTCTTACTTGTTTGCGTAGGTTTTATGAAAGATTACTCATGGGTGTAATTTGCCTCGCAACCCTCTTTTTACGGCTTCTGCTAAAGCTTCCGATTTACGCAATTGTCCTAGTTGATAAATTGGCAATAAACTTAGCAGTTGGTTGCGTTCTGTTTCTCTTAAACCAATTGTTTTGCCTTTGCTTTGTAGTTCGCCTAATCGTTGATTAGTAGCTTCATCCATTTTAGAGTCAGCTAAAGCTATTACTTCTGCATCGGATAGACTGAATACTGGCCGATAAAGATTGCTATCTACCATATTTTCTATAAATGGTAATAACATTTCTAAAACATCGGCAATAACAGTTGGTAAGTCTCGCTTGGTAGCAGATGCTAAATTCTCTGCCGATTCCACTAAATTTTCTGATAAGTTAAGTGTAACTTCCATTATTTTTAGCCTCTCTTGTTTTGATTAATTAAAGTTATAAAATTTTTTCATCTATTAACTTTTACTTTGCATTTCATCTATCCAAAAATCGACACCTGGTTTACCTGTGTTTAAAAATAATTTTGCAACAGAAGGTTGAATTCTTTTTTCTATTTCTTCAAAGTCTTTTTCTATAAAATACCGCTCTATCGTCCACCAATTATCAAAAACTTGCAAGCCTATCTTAGAAGTTCCAAAAAGTTTTGAAAACATATCGCCAGAAAAATATTCCGACATTATATCTGCCAAGAAAAGAAGTTTGACTCGATCGGTGTCACAATAAAACAGTTCGGCTCTATGGTAAGTTCCAAAAACTATTTCAGACAAAAGTTCTGCTAGATCGGAATCTACTAAGCTGGTTAACCTCTTTTTTAAAGCAGAAGTTGGTTTAATAATGTAGTATGCCCTAGAAAGTATCATTTTTACATCTTTAACAATCTAAAGAAAAAATGAATTTTTAGGGGCAAACGAAACGGACGT
>CALKCV010000293.1 GCA_938083405.1 uncultured Microcoleaceae cyanobacterium
ATAGCCTCTACCCCAATTGGAAAGGAAAAAAAGAATCTTTGCTATCTCAATTAATTGTCATAATCGAAGATTTTATTAACTCAGATAATATCAAAATTTCGCCAAGCTTCTTAGCAGAGGATGAATTAAAACGGCAGACCATAATAGGCTTAAATATGGCGAAAATAAATCGGCATTTATTGCCAGCATTTTTCGTAGAAAATCGCGAATCATCCGTACCGATCTTCGATAGCGATCGCCCCATCCTTTCCAGTGGAGATATGCCCCCTTGGTACGCAGGCAAACCTTGCCAATACACCGAAAAATCCCACATTAATTGTTGCACCCTCGACGGTGCCTGGGTAGGTTCGGAAGCTTGGGAACTAGATCGCCATCCCAACGTTGATGCTTGGATGAAAAGCGATCGTTTCGGTTTGGAAATTTTTTATATGTTTAAAGGAGTAGTCCGCAAATATCGACCGGACTTTTTAATAAAGTTAAAAAATGGCAGTTTTTTAATCTTGGAAACAAAAGGTCGGGACAGCGATCGAGACTTAATTAAAAGGAACTCTTTAGACGAATGGGTCAAAGCAGTAAATCAATATGGAAGTTTTGGAAAGTGGCAGCGGGCAGTCTCCAGAAATCCTACAGATATAGCCCAGATTTTGGAAAGAGCCCTCTTTTCACCAAAGTTGTAAGTAATTAATAATTAATAATTAATAATTAATAATTGTCGGACGTTCGTCGGTGCCGAGCGAGCGTTAATACAAGGGCCATCCGCTGGGGATTTTTCGAACAAAAATGCCGCCGACCGCGACTACTTAGGGACTAGCAATTTAATAACATACCGATGTTGGGTGAAGGTTCGCTCTGCCCGACCTACAGAGGACTTTTCACCAAAGTTCTAATTTTATTTGAAAACCAAAAACCCGGTTTCTCGATGAAACCGGGTTTTTCAGCCCTTGGTCTATTAAGCTTTATTATGACTTTTTAATTAATGTTCGTCATCTTTGCGGCCAAAAGTCATTTGTACGACCATCGTTTGACCGCCACGCTCGTGATAGCGATCGGCCCATTCCCTAATAACTTCATCTAACTCTTCCATCGCTCGGTCGATGCGCTCTTCTGGAATATCCAACTCTTCCAAAATCCGCATTACCTTCCCCTCGCGTTCGGCCCAGTCCTTCATCATCTGGAAATAGCGGGCCGTCTCCTCAAGCATAATGTAAGTACGCTCTTCGTTATCTTCTGGGGAATAAGTACACCGGGTTAGGGCATAATAAGGCATTCCCCAAGGAGAATCAATCTTAACAACAGTGCCAGAAAATAGCAGACGACGCTTAATGTGTTCTGTTAAAGCTTCGCTTAAAGGCATTCGTCTTTCCGATGGCAAATCTTCCTGAGACCGCGTGTGCAAAAATTCGATTAATTCCATGAACTGAAAAGAATTAGTCAACTTAGCATCAGGCAGGTTGGGTGGAAGTTTGCTTTCAATATGTCGCTTCTCAGCAGAAGTAAGATTAGTACCAGGAACCCTGGAACGACCAGGCATCCAAGGATATTGTTCGATCCAGACATAAGGAAACTGAATTAGATAGCGAGGTTCCGTCGAACCGAGCATTTTTAACAGTTTGCCCTTAGTCAGGGCCTCTTGCACTTCTTGGACGATCGCCTTGACCCGTTTGGGTTCGATGTGGTGGAGATGTCCCGTCATCCGCAGGTTTTCACCTTGCTCGATATAAGTCGTGTAAATGGCACACTTAGCCGCCGTCGCCGCCGCATCCAAGAAAGCCCCGTGGCGGTGTCCGCTGGTTCTCATGGCACTAAAGGCCAAATAAATCATTATCTGATCCATAGCGCTGGGGCTAAGGCTTTTGATCAAATCTTTTTGATCTATCGTCTCGTTTTTCATAACAATCACCGAAATAGCAAAATTTAGGAGGAATTTTAATCTCCTCCCGTGTCAATGAATGATAAACTGACTGGAGCGACGCTCCTCGCAGAGCAAACTCAGTCAGCAATTATACCCACGCCCATAAATTCTTTGAGGCCATCTTAAGAACAAAAATCAAACAGGAAAAGAGGAAAAAATCAAACAAACACCTCCCCTGTCTTGGCGCGGGCGCAATCGCATATATGCGAGCTTTTGGCTATTCTAGTAGATTGTTGCACCCTCGATTGGTTCGCGACCTCTTTAGTTCTTAGTTTACACTATAACATAGCAAAAGTACCACGAACCCCAGATTTCTTTGTGGGGTTCGTGGCGACGAAAAGAGTTTTGTGCTAATTTATTAAGGACAGCTGCAGCGAGTCCGAAAGCTTGATACTGCTTGACAATTCCTTATTGCTACTAATTATTGGTACTAATTGGTACTAAGGATTGAAAAATATGTGCCCGGGAACTTCATCCCGTCCGCTGCCCCTTTCTTGAGGGGAGGCAGACCTCGGTCCTTCACTCGAACTTCTAAAACTTCGAGCTCCCGCTCCGGGAGGAGGAGCCGTTGGGCCTTTATGAGTTACTTGAGCGGAACCCATATAAAAGGCTGTAGCTGATTGCCAGGTGTTCTTCGCTTCTAAGGCTTGGGCTCCTGTAACCCCGCCCCAAAATAGTAAGCTCGATATTAAAATAGTTTTGTAGGTTTGCATAGTGAGTGTCCGTGTCAGAGTTTCTATTACTTGATACGGGCTTTCACTTGCCTGTCAGGATTTCTTGCTCAAATATTGGTATTTTTTTCTCTGGCCATAAAACGATAACGGTTGTGGTAAGTCCAGAAGGTTCGTCATCTATCGTCTCCTGCGGCGCTCTCTCCACTAGCACGTCGCGGTGCATCTGGTATTTACAATTAATTAAGAAACCCGGTTTTTAATCAAAACCGCGCCTTCTGGGGTACGAATATCCCCGCCGCAAAGATTCGCTCCACCCGCAAATCGCTTCTACTAGGAAATCGCGTGCGTATTAACACATCGCTGGCGATTTGTCAAACTAAATCAATCTTAACAATCAAAAAAACTAGCTCCCTTTTGTCAATAAAGCGATCGGGCGTGTAAAATCTCTCTAACGGTTAGCGGCAAAAGTCAACTATCCCTTAGAGGTGCATTTAAGCTTTGGTTTATCCTAATTGTCATATTTCTCGTTCTCCTCATCTTTCCTTGAGAACAGAAATATAGCAATCCTAAATGGATTGATATCTGGCAGTCGAACAGAAACCGGGTTTTTAATAAAAACCCGGTTTCGTAAGATTAGTAAATGATTTGGGATTGCGATAGACTTTCGTGGAAGCAGAAACTAAAGTTTTTTTAGCAGCTAAACTCTTCAGTTATAACAAAGTCAGTTATAACCAAAAATCAACAATCAAAAAGCAGCAAAACAAATGGAAAAAGGCGCAATTTTGTGGTTTACAGGCTTAAGTGGAGCCGGAAAAAGCACCATAAGTAAACTGGTAGAAAAAGAACTAAAAGCCAGAAATCGAAAAGTAGAAATCTTAGACGGAGATATAGTCCGTACTAATCTCTCCAAAGGCTTAACCTTTAGCAAAGAAGACCGCGATACCAATATTCTACGGATAGGATTTGTAGCCAATCTCCTAAGTCGCAATGGCGTAATCGCAATTACTGCAGCAATTAGCCCCTACAAAGCAATACGAAATAAACTTCGAGATATGTACGATAATTTTGTCGAAGTTTACATCAAAGCTCCTTTAGAAGTCTGCGAAGAACGGGACGTAAAAGGATTGTACGCTAAAGCAAGGGCGGGGGAAATTAAAAATTTCACGGGCATAGACGACCCTTATGAGGAACCGGATAACCCAGAAATTATTTGCTACACTGATAAAGAAACTGTGGAAGAAAGCGCAGCTAAAATAATTTCTACCTTGGAAAAAATGGGCTATTTAACTAAGTAGTAAATAGGCGATATAGCAACCCGTTAGTCATCGCGATATCTAAGAAACCCGGTTTCTTTGAGAAACCGGGTTTCTGGCACCATAATTTTTAATAACCCCCGCACGGATTGCTATATGCAATGGGGAATAGGGCAATTATTTTCCCCGTTGCCCGTCCTCTGTTGCTTCCAGTTCCCTAGACTTCCACAATTAGCAATGATTCTATTAGCAATTATTAAATGAAAAAAGGAAAGGCAATATGGAAAATATCGAACCGGAAAAAATTTCTACTCTTTCTCTATACGAACCAAGCGGGAAACTGGCAGACGCAAAGAGAAATCCCCCACAATACGATCGCTATATTTACGATGTCGAGTTTCAGAAATTAGACCGCAGCGATCGCTCTATTCGCCCCACTATTTGGAACCTTTTCTTTAAAAGATGGTTTCTAATTCTAGGAACCACTGCCACCGCAACCACCGCAGCTTATCTCTGGAATCTCTATCAAATTCCCCAATATGAAGCCTCCTTTAAACTCTTAATAGAACCCATCTCCGTAACCGAATTAGATGCAGACTTTTTTAACGAAGAACCGGAAGAACAGCTAACAGATGAAACTTCCAATTTAGAAGACCGCTTAAAAAGTTTATTAGCGGGAAATCCCAACAACGGAGTTGAAGCGCCCGCTAGGATAAATTCGACAGAAAAACCTCCAGAATCAAAACAGTACGGCACTGATTATAATTCATTGCTCGAAGTATTAACAAGTCTTCAAATAATGAAGCCGATAATTGAGGAAATACAAACCAAATA
>CALKCV010000294.1 GCA_938083405.1 uncultured Microcoleaceae cyanobacterium
AATTATTAATTATTAATTATTAATTGCCTCCCTCGCCCAATCGATAAACTTATCTGCCTGTCCCGCCCAAAAATCCGAGCCCCAATAGACAAAACAACTGGTTTCACATAACAACAGCGCCCTTTTTTGCTCTGGCGACAGCTTGCCGGCTGCTTCTACCTTGGCATAATCTTGACTCAACTGTTCCACTGCCACCAACACTCGCTGGCGCAAATCTCCCTCTTGCCACGACTGGTGACCGCCGATCCACGAACCCCCCGTCGGCTTTAAACGCACTTCAGTCGCAACCCCATCGGCAATATAAGCATCGATGTACTCGCTGACCGTCATAAAGCCGATGTCCGAGTGGCGATCGCCCCCATCAAACAGCGGCACGAAACTATTCTTAAAATACTCAAACATCATCACGTTGCCATTTTCCCCATCGGAAGTCGGCACTACCAGCGGCGGAATTTTGCTCCCCGCCTCCCGCAAAACCGAACCGCGATAGCGAATATCGTTAATACAGCCATCCGCATTTTGACCGCTTTGCTGCCGAATGCCCATATCCGTATCCCGCACCACGCATAAAATCTTCTCCGACTCGCCCCCAGACTCCACCGTTAACCAATGCACTCGGTTTTCCAACTCCGGCGTACTCCAACCCTCGGGACGTTCTAAAGCCGAAGAAGGCAAGATCAACCATTCGTAACCGCACTTTTTCAACAAGCGTATAAACCGCAAAGCTTCCGCTGCATCCCCCGTCATTCCCATCTCTGGCAGCCAAAAGCCCCGCACTCGCGATAAAGCTTTCTCCCCGAACAAGTCGGCAAAAACCCGCCGCCATTCCATAATTTGCGCTTCGGCATCCCTTTCTGGTGTCGCGGGAAAGTAACAATGGCTGTAGGCAGTGCCGGCAAATTCTACCGTTTCTGGATGTTGTTCTAAAACCTCTCGCCAGAGAGCAATAACATCTCCTACTTTTTCTCCCCCCACATCCAGATGCTCGAATTTACCGTTAGTAGATAGTTTCGCCATCTCTTCGAGCAACACCCCGGAATAGTCAACCATCATCCGAGGTTGATATCCTTTGTTTTTGAGCAATTTGGCAAATCGCGCTGGATTCTTATATGCTAGAGCGTACCATTGAGCGTTCCATCCTTCTTCTGAGTTTTCTGGACCTTCGAGCATTTTCTCCAGGTTCCCCCGTAGGACTGGCGTTTGGTCTGTCTCTACCCAAATAGGCGGCTGATGCATGTGCAGCCAGGGGACGAATACGGCGAGGGGATTGGAATTTGTCATTTTTGTACCAATTTTTGTTGAATGGGACGAAATGGCTGAGTAATTAATAATTAGTAATTAATAATTAACAATTAACTCAATTGTTGCGTCCTTCAATCGAAATGGTATCAAAAGCCAAAGCTTAAGTCAACTATGACTAAATGACCTTCAAAAGCGTAGAAGGTTACTTTTGAGATGGCATCTCCTTCGACTTTTAGGGGAGCATTGGGCTGGATGGATGAGTTGGCACCTGCGAGGTTGGGGGCCGACATTTCAGCTCGCGCGATTTGTGCGTCTTGGCGATCGTAGGCTGAAAGTATTGTCCGGCGGGAACTGGTAACTCTTGCGCCGACCCATTTAACGGGATTTGTAAAACTTATTTCTATTAGTCCGTTTTTAGGCGCTGCCATTAATACTTTAGCCCCGTTTGCCGCTCCGAAGGCCGGGTTTGAAGGTTCGATCGCTATGGTATTGGTAAATGTAACTCCTAAATTTTGGAATTGATTCTCTACTGTTTCAAAGGATTTTAGCTCTTCTAAGGAGATTTTAATCGGTTTGGGGGCGTTTGAGTTACATCTCGACTCCATCTCTCTCCTAATTGTTCGGGGACTGGCCTCAAGGTTTCGGGCAACTTTTAAGCTATGGCCACTTTCGACAGAATCGAGCTCTTTCATTTGAAGGTTATTTGTGTTTTTCATAACGCCCTCTTAAGTATTACAATAAATGGTTTTGCATCTCAGGGGTCTTACCCTTCGTTAAATATTATCCCTTAAATTCTCATGTTTGCAAGGAAATAATTTTTATTTCTACAGTAGGTTCCCCAATATATTTGTTCGCTATTGGGGAGAGTCGATCCGAACGAGTTATGAGAATTAGGGCTGGTTGCGGAAAACCAACTAGATAATTTCATACTCATAACGAGTACTCAGAGCCAGACTCTATAAAAGACGCTATTCTCGAAGAAGAGTAGGAGCATAAGTATGAGATTATAAATTGGCATTTCCCCGATGCACCCCAGAGTCAACCAAAAATGAGACTGTTTTTTTAACAAAGTTAAATTTAAAGTAAAACTATGAACCTCAGACAAGTTATACCCTCTGGATTTGGTATTGTATTCTTGGTAGTTTTAATGACGACCATAACTTATGAAATAACTACGAATACCCTAGACAAATCTACAAACTGGGTTGCTAAAAGTTATCAAGAAAAGGAAAGATGGGCAGAGTTAGAAAAAATCTTAGTAGATGCAGAAACCGGACAAAGAGGTTTTATTTACACCGGTCAAGATGTATTTTTAGAACCGTATAATAAAGCAATATCTAGCATAGACAATAAAATGCAATTTTTTGCGGAAACTATATCCTCTAACGACAGAAAATCTCAAAAATGGGAAGAACTTCGACAACTAATAAATCAAAAAATAGAAGAATTGAACGAAACTATCGAGTATAAAAAAGCAGGCCAGGAAGAAGAATTAAGAGAATTAGTATTGTCTGGTTTGGGCCGGCAGATTATGGACGATATTCGGTTGAAAATCGATGAAATGAAAGCCATAGAAAATCAATTGCTAGAAGAAAGATACGAAATAGCAAATAGAGCTTCTTTGTTAGTTAGAATTGTAACTTGGGGGAGTTTGGTTATTATTTTCATAGTAGGCGTAATTACGGTACTTGTTATTAACAAAATTGCGATCGAACCCATTAAGAAAATTACTAATATAATCGCCAGTTCTACCGCTCAAATCGCTACTACTATCGAACAACAAGAACGGACCGCAGCGGAGCAGGCAAATTCTGTCAGTACCACCACGACAACTATGGATGAATTAAGCTCGTCTTCCAGACAATGTTCCGAGCAAGCTCAGGCAACTGCTCGTGCGGCAGGGGAGGCACTTCAAGTAGCAAAAAATGGTAGCGTTTCTGTGAGGGCAACTCTAGAACGAATGACGGAATTAAAACAAAAAGTGGAAGAGATAGCTACTCAAATTAATATTTTGAACAAACAAACTAATCGAATAGGAACTATTTCTAAAATTGTTAGCGATCTGGCTAACCAGACGAATATGTTAGCTCTTAATGCTGCTGTAGAAGCGGTTCGTGCTGGAGAACATGGCAAGGGTTTTTCTGTGGTGGCTGGAGAAATTCGCAAGTTAGCAGAACAAAGCAGGTTATCTGCCGAACAAATTAACGGTTTGGTTATGGAAATTCAAGGCTCCCTCGACTCGACTGTAATCGTAACAGACGCGGGAACTAAAACTGTAAATTGGGGTATGGCAGTGACGGAAAATACAACTCAAGCTTTCGGGGAAATAACTGATTCTGTCAATAATGTCGTGCTTAACAACCAACAAATTTTCCTCAATGCCCAGCAGCAAGCTGATGCTGTTTTACAAGTATTAGAAGCGATGAGCGCTCTGGAACTAGCTTCTGGGGAAACTGCTGCGGGAATTAGTCAAACCCGACTGGGTACCGAACAGTTAAAGCGGGTGGCTTTGGAACTCAAGAGTATTGTTTAGCTAGTTTTGGAACGTTGTCAGTTGTTAGTTGTCAGTTGTTAGTTGTCAGTTGTTAGTTGTCAGTTGTAGGTTGGGTGGAGTGAAACGCAACCCAACATCAACGTCAGTTCGATGACAACACAATTTTTCGGTAATCGCTTTATATCAAGTCGCAATAAACAACCATAAAAAATAAAGAGAGGAAAAAGGGTTTGGGCAAGGCAGAACAAGGAACCCACACATTTCCCTCAATTATTAATTATTAATTATTAATTATTAATTGTTATTAGCGATTAGAAAAAAGTAAGATAAAATCGCTAAAGCGATCGCTACGAAGAATATCAATCGCTAAAGCGATCGCTACGAACTATTAAATTAGCGAACAGCAACTACCCTAATAATCTTGCCAAACGTTCCATCCCCAGTTGGATGGCTTCGTCGGAGGCCGTCAGACTTATTCTCAAACATTGCTGTTTGTGGGCCCATTCTTCGTGCAAACCGGGGAAGAAGGAACTGCCTGGTACTAAAATTACTCCTACTTCTTTGAGCTTTTGGTAAAACTCCCAGTCGGTTATGGGTAACTCTGGCAACCACAACCAGACAAATATCCCTCCTTCGCAACGGTGGAGATACCAGGGCAGTTGTTTCGGCAGGCAGCGATCTAAGGTGGACTCGGCGATCGCGAATTTCTTTTGATAAAAAGGCCGAATTACTTCATCAGAAATCCGCGCTAGCTCCCCATTCGCAACGGCGCGAGTGGCGATCGCCTGTCCGTAGCGCGATCCGTGGATGCACATATTGGTCTGAAACGACTGCAACACGGAGATTATCTTCTCGTCCCCGATCGCCACTCCGATCCTTTCTCCCGGCAGCCCTGCTTTAGATAAGCTCATGCAATGAACGATATTTTCGCTAATTATCGGCTTCATCTCTACTAAATTCAGCGCTGGATAAGGCGGCGCGTAGGCCGCGTCGATAAATACGGGCACGTTGTAGGGGGCGGCTAGCGCTCCTATTTTCTCTACTTCTTCCTCGCTAATGACGTTGCCAGTGGGGTTGCAGGGACGCGATAGGATGACGCAACCGGTATTTTCGTCAACGGATAGCTGGCTGAAATCGGGTATGTATTTAAACCTACGAGCATTTTCGTAGATTTCTAAGTTTGGTTTGTAAGCTACTACTGCGGATGGTACTAAGCTCACTCCGCCGTAACCGGTATAGTCGGGGCTGAGGGGGAGGACTATTTTTTTGAGAGTACCAGTTTCGGCGTAGCCGCCGAAGGCATTGGCGGCGTAGAAGTAGATCGACTGACTCCCGGGAGTAATGAGGACGTTGCGATCGCTCAAATTCCACCCGTAGCGACTGTTAAAGTCCGCAACGATCGCATCGATGAAGGGTTGATAGCCTTGAGACGAACCGTAACGTCCCACTACTTCGCCGTATTCTGGACTATTTAGCAGTTCTAGGGTGCAGTCTTTCCATAACTTTTCTACCTCGGGTAATACTAACGGGTTGCCAGAACTTAGATTAATAAATTCTTGTCCTCCACCCGCTCTGAGGGTTGCTATAATATCTGCCATTATTGCCCTCACTCCCGTGAGGCGAAACATTGTCTGACCGGTTTTACTTAGGGGAGGATTCATAGTTTTTACTTACAACAAATAATAAATTGACAATTTCGCTGTTTTATAGTATATTTTTTCCTACAAAATCAGCTAAGAAATTAGGGAGTTTTTTAATTATTTCATAGAAACTGCACTAATAAACTTAATATTTTACTACAATTGTCTGGCAAAAGGAAAAACTAACAATCAAAAAACTATGGTCATTTGGCAAGCCGATTTTTATCGACGTCCCTTGAGGGACAAAAACGACCGACAGTTATGGGAGTTGGCGATCTGCGACTCCACGGGCAGCTTTCAATACATCGCCCTTTGCCCCCAGTCCGAGGCGAAGATAAGTTGGTTAATTAGTCAATTAGAGCGGGCGGCGGGAGATCGGCAGAAGTTGCCCGAGGCGATCGGCGTATTTCGGCCCCAGTCTTTGAGTTTAATAGAGGAGGCGGGTAAGTCTCTGGGGATAAAAGTTGAAGCGACGAGGCGAGTGGAGGCATTAAAAAAACTATTGCGCGATAGAGAGCAAGAATATCCTGAAATGGAAGGCTATACCGCAGAGACTTACGATATTTTAGCCGTAGAGTCTGCGCCACCGATACCCTTGCCGGAAAATCTTTGGGGCGATCGCTGGCGCTTGGGGGCGTTGGAGGCGGGGATGCTGGTAGAGGCTTTTGGCGATCGCCCCATACCGATTTTAGAAATGCCCGAATTTTTGCTACCATTAAATTTAGGGTTGGCTTCTACTTTGCCCATACCGGGAGTAATAATAGATGGAGGAAGGCGATCTATGACCTTAGGAAGATGGCTGGAAGAGGCGCGACCTTTTAATATTAAATATATTACCGGGCAACCCGATGGCTTAATCTTAGAAGCGGGATTAAACGAGCGGTGGGTATTGGCTACTTTTGAGGATAAAGAAGTTTCAGAAGCGGGAAAAATATACGAACAAAGAAAAAAGCAAAGTAAGGGGTTGCATTTTTTATTAGTACAACCGGACGATTCAGGAATGACTTATAGCGGTTTTTGGCTGTTAAAAAGTTAGTAGCAATCCTTCGTAGCAATCGCAAACCGCGATTAAAAAAACGTTAAAAATCGCTATAAGCGATTGCTACGAACTCTGGGTAAATCGCAATCCTTGGTAGTAATC
>CALKCV010000295.1 GCA_938083405.1 uncultured Microcoleaceae cyanobacterium
ATTTTCACAGTAAAATAGACATTCGGGACTTGACAAAAAATTAACTCCCAGTTAAATAAAATCGTAGGTTAGGTGGAGTGAAACGCAACCCAACAAGCGGGTATTGTATTAAATTGCTACTCCCTTAACGAACCATTATTATTAAATTGCGATCGAGCTTTTAGCCGCCCTTTTAGCAGTATCAGCAGCAGCCATAACTCTAATTTTAAAGTAATAATTATTAAATTATGATCGAGCTTTTAGCCGCCCTTTCAGCATCAGCAGCAGCCGGAATTAGAATAGGTTTGCCCCTGTTAATAATAGGTCTGTTGCGAGAAGACCTGTGGTCGAGCGTCCCTTATTTATCTCGTTTATCCCCTCAAGTAGTGGTAGGAGTTTTAGTAAGTTGGTCGTTATTTGAATTATTTGCTTCCAAAAAACTTTTAGGACAAAGGTTCTTACAAATTGTCCAACTACTTTTTAGTCCCATAGCAGGAGCGATTATGGGGATGACGATCGCCGAAACTGCTGCCGAAATAGAAGGATGGCTAGTCAGGCTCATTGGTCTGGTGGGAGGTTTATTAGCCCTAGTTTTACAACTCGTGCAAGCCGGCTGGTTTTATCGACTGCGGGGTTTGCCCGTTTGGCTGATCTTTTTTCAAGATGTCCTCTGCATTTTTCTGGTAATTTTTGCCTTCGACGCTCCACAACAGGGCGGCTTAATTGCTTTACTTTTACTCTGGCTCGCCATTCGCAGCTATCAAGACTGGTATATCTGGTACAAAAAACAAGCACCAATAGGCGATCGACACAATCCACGCCGTTATAAAAGCAATCCTGATTAATTGTCAATTAACAATTAACAATTAACAATTATAGAAATTATTGAATCGATGAGGTACGCCCCTAAAACCCACCATTATCCCCCCTTTGAAAGGGGGGACTTTGATGATTCTCCCCCCTTTCAAAGGTGATACTTTGATGATTCTTCTCCCCCCTTTCAAAGGGGGGCCGGGGGGGATAAAATAATGTACTTCACCAATTCGATAAACGCAATAATTATTAATTATTAATTATTAATTATTAATTATTAATTACTTAAAGCAAACCAGCAAAATGCAGGGGACCGGAACCGCTGATTAATTCCAACAACAGGGCGATAAAGCCAACCATTGCCAAACGGCCGTTCCACACCTCCGCCGTAGTCGTCAAACCCCACTCCCAATTTTCTTGGGGATACATCTTGATTCGTTTTTTCATCCGAATAGCATCCGCCAGAGGACGGGGCGGCGCTTCTAATGCCTCGATCGCCAACTCTGCGAGTTCGTTAATAAATACTGGATGAGTATTCAAGGCAGGCACCCTGTAGAAATTTTCAATACCAGATTCCTCTGCCAGTTCCCGATATTCCATATCAATTTCTTGCAAAGTCTCGATATGTTCCGAGACAAAACTAATAGGAACCACTAGCAAATCCTTTACTCCTTCTTCCGCTAGTGCTGGGATAGCCTCTTCGGTGTAAGGTTTAAGCCATTCTACCGGGCCGACTCGACTTTGATAAGCCAAGGTATGAGAGTTAGGCCGATTGAGGGCCTTCATAATCCTGGCAGTGCAATCCTCTATCTCAGCTTGATAGGGGTCTCCGGCTTCCTCTACATAACTCATCGGCACCCCGTGGGCGCTGAAGAAAATATGAACTCTATCGGGGTCGGGACACTGGTCTAGTTCTTGGGCTATCAGTTCGGCCATTGCTTCGAGATAGCCCGATCGTTGATACCAAGAAGGAATTACGGTATGCTCGATCTTTTGAAGTTCGGGATCTTTTTGCCAGATTTGGTCTAGCAGGCGAAAGCTAGAACCGCTGGTACTGATCGAATATTGGGGGTACAGGGGCAAGATTACTAATTTTTCTATTTGGTCCCGCTTAATTTTAGCGATCGCCTCCTCAGTGAAAGGATGCCAATAACGCATCCCCACATAAACTTGAGCGTCTTGTCCCTTATTTTCTAACTGCTCTTGGATGGCCAAGGCTTGCTCGTCTGTGATTCTGCGCAGGGGAGACCCGCCCCCGATTTGCTTGTAGTTTTCCTGGGACTTCTCGAAACGCAGAGTAGAAATCAGCCATGCCAGAGGCTTCTGCAACCAAGGAAAAGGCAGGCGAATAATCTCTGGGTCGGCAAATAGATTGAAAAGAAAGGGACGTACATCTTCTAATTGGTCCGGCCCACCTAAATTTAGTAGTAAAACTCCAACGCGACTCATAACGCTTGCAAAGCTCCTTTTCTTAAATTTCTTAATAACATTTAACATTATTATATTTTCTTAACAGTTCGTCCGTCAATAGTTAAGAAAATTTTAATTTAGTATCAATGGCAACATTTTTAAGAGATTTAAGCTACCAATATCAATGGCTTTATGACAGTATTTCAGGGGTTGCGGCTCTCAGCGTTGGTGGAGAGAGTCGCTTTCGCCAGTTGGCGTTGGAAGGGCTGGCCATTAACCGCGACACGAAAATACTCGACCTCTGCTGCGGCAGCGCCCAAGCCACCAAATACCTAGTCAAATACTCGGATAATGTCACGGGATTGGATGCTTCGCCTCTATCTCTGGAGCGATCGAGGCGAAACGTACCTGCGGCTAACTATGTAGAAGCTTTTGCGGAAAATATGCCTTTCGGCGACAACGAGTTCGATCTGGTACATACCAGCGCCGCCTTACACGAAATGAAACCAATGCAGTTGCAGGAAATCCTCCAAGAGGTTTATCGGGTATTAAAACCAGGAGGGGTTTTTACCCTGATAGATTTTCATCCCCCCACCAATCCTTTATTTTGGCCTGGGTTGACTGTTTTTATGTGGTTGTTTGAAACGGAGACTGCCTGGCAGTTATTGGATGCGGACCTTTTGAGCCTGTTAAAGGAAGTCGGGTTTAAGGCGACTTTGGGGCAACCGACCCTTTATGCTGGAGGAAGTCTCCAGAGGATTCAAGTGCAGAAATAAGTAGTAGAATTTAGAGAATTTCCCCGTAGAACAGGCGTCTCGCCTGTTCCATCTGTCTAAGTAGTCATGCAAAAATATTCAGAGGGCAAATCCGGGGTCTAAATATTTTTGCCCGCGCCAAATTAATTACATACGGAACAGGCGAGACGCTACGGGCAAATCCGGGGTCTAAATATTTTTGCCCGCGCCAAATTAATTACATACGGAACAGGCGAGACGCTAC
>CALKCV010000296.1 GCA_938083405.1 uncultured Microcoleaceae cyanobacterium
CAAACTCGAAACCCTCCGCCTTAAGCTTCTCATTCGATACCCGAACGTTCAAACTCCGCGTCTCTGGGGCGGCAGGGTCCCAAGAAACCTTTGCCAAATTGTAGCGATCGCACACCGCATCGATCGCCTCGCGCCCGGTTACGGGAAGGTCGCCGACCAAATTATATAATCCTTGCAAGCTTTTCTCCCGGGCAAACTCCAACGCCCCAACAATATCCTCTAAATGGACCCAATTGGTAAAATATTCCCCGGTGCCGGGGCGAGTCGTGCCGGCCAACCGACCGAAAATCCTATCCAACCCCCGCCCCGGACCGTAAATTCCTCCCAGACGGAAAATACATACTCGCCGATGGGGAGTTATTGCACCTAACAAAACCCTTTCCGTTTCGTAAAGAATGCGATCCTTTTCGCCCTCCTGCACCGTCTCGGAGTTTTCCGAAACCCACTTTCCCTCTTGGTTGCCGTAAACCGAATAGCTGCTAGTATAGATTACCTGCTTGACCGTGGGAGTTTGTTTTAACACATCCACCAGAGCATTAGCAGCGTCTAAATAAGTTTCTTTGTAATGGGCAGGAGAGCGACTGCCGGCGCAAAACAAGACGACATCCTGTCCTGACAAGACCTCCTGGAGAGCGTCAAGATCGTTGCCTTTCGTTACCACCGCCCGACCTGCTATTTGTTCTAATTCCGGCAGGCGACTTGGTGTCGTGGTAGTGGCGGTGACGGTATGACCGTCGCTACTCCAACGGCCGGCGATCGCCGTCCCGACATATCCGCACCCGATAATTGCTATTTTCATGTTTTGTTAGTTTGTTCTTGGTGTTAGTTGCCAGAGAGAGAAGGATGAAAATAATTGTACACCTCCTTTGCCAAACGCGGACCAATTCCCGGAACTTCCGCCAGTTGTTCTGGGGTTGCCATTCTAATATAGTCCACCGAGTGAAAATAGGCTAATAATTGCTTTTGTCGCTCGAACCCCAAACCGGGTATTTCGTCCAAGCGCGATCGCTTCATTCTTTGGCTTCTTTTATCCCGGTGGAAGCTCACCGCGAACCGATGGGCCTCGTCTCGCAGCCGGCGCAATAATTGAACTCCCGGTTGTTCGCGATCGCTTGCCACTGGCAGAGACTCTCCGGGCAGAAAAATTTCTTCCCTTTGTTTTGCCAAACTTACGATTTTCACCTCCTCCAATAAATTCATTTCTGCCAGCACTGCCACCCCGGCAGAAAGCTGACCTTTACCGCCATCAAGCATTACTAAATCCGGCTTATCCGTCGAATTTTCGTAATTGCGAAACCGACGTTTCATTATTTCCGCCATGCTAGCAAAGTCGTCCGAATGACCGGCAGTAACTTCCGGGTTTTTAATCTTATAATGTCGGTAGTGTTGTTTCGCCGGCAAACCGTCGATAAATACCACCCTCGAAGCTACCGCATCGGAACCTTGAATGTGGGAAATATCGTAACCTTCGATGCGGCGGGGCAGTTCCGGCAGGTCCAGAAGTTCTGCCAAATCTTCCATAGATCGGTAGTTGCGATCGCTCATTCTTTGCAACCTCGCCAATTCGCTATCGGCGTTCTTTTCTACCATTTCTATTAGCTGGGCTTTTTGCTGCTTTTTCGGAGCGATTATTTCCACTTTTTTCCCCTTCCTTTCCCTCAGCCAATCTGCCAATATTTCTGCTTCTGGAAGTTCGTATTGCACCATTATTTCCGAAGGAATTTCTACCGCATCTACGGTTTGGTAGTGTTCTTCTAATACTCGCTGCAAGATCGCCCCCAATTCTTCTTTAGTAGCCGTAACTTTTTCGGCTTCCAAAGTAGGAATCTCCGCAACAAATCCCAATCTTCCTACCAATTGACCCGCCCGAATTTGGAATAACTGAACGCAAGCAGTTCGGTCGTTAGCTGCCAGCGCGATGGAATCTCTCGACACTCTATCGTCTGGTAAAGAAACTTTTTGTGCCGCATGGAGAGATTTTAATCCAGCGATTTGGTCGCGAATAATTGCCGCTTTTTCAAAGTCTAACGCCTCAGCTTCCTTTGCCATTTGCGCCGTTAAAATATCGATTAATTCCCCCGTCCTACCTTGAAAGATTGTCGCCACTTGTTGCACCTTTTTACGATAATCTTCCGGGGAAATTAAACCCTGACAAACTCCAGGACAGCGACCGATATCGTAATTCAAGCAGGGGCGGTCTTTAAATAAAGGTTTGGGACGCTGGCGCAGGGGAAATATTTGTTTGACTAAATGTAAAGTTTGTCGCAACAAACCGCTATCCGTGTAGGGGCCGTAATAGCGATCTTTTGCCTTAGTTTTTCTGCGCTTGCGGGTGATGAAAATTCTCGGGTAATCTTCCGACCAGCTAATGCAAAGGTAGGGATATTTTTTATCATCTTTTAGCAAGACATTAAAATAGGGTTGATGCTGCTTGATAAGGTTCGCTTCTAATGCTAAAGCTTCCGCTTCCGTGTCCGTTATAATTAATTCGATATCGGCAACTTGTTGTACCATTAAGGCAATGCGGTGGCTGTGGTTGTTGCTTTCGCGGAAATAAGACCGAACCCGGGACCGGAGTTTTTTGGACTTGCCGATATAGAGGAGGCGATCGCTCTCGTCTTTCATTAGATATACTCCCGGGGTTTGGGGTATTTCCTTAAGGAGACTTTCTAAGCGATCGGGGTTTTTGACTAGGGGTAAAGTTTTGGTCGCTGGCATCAGTAGTTATTGAAAGTTAATAGATTTCATTGGCTCCTTTACTCATTATAACACAAATCCTTCGCAGCAAGCACTTTCGCGCTTAAGAATGGCTCCATCGGAAGCACCCAGAGCGATCGGCACAAAACCCTTTTTTACGCACAACTACGCCAAAAATTTCTTCAGTGTCTCAGTAAAATTACGCAGGAAAAAGTTCAGCAATGTTGCTGATGTTTTTTCTATTAGAAAGAGAAACAATAGAACTATAGAGATTTGACTCGCTCCAAATCGTCCAACTAGATTTAATATTGTAGTAGCTCGACAATATGAACGCTATCTTAGTAATAGAAGATGAAGCCAAAATCCGCACCAACATTCAAGAAATTTTAGAGCTTGGAGACTTTCAGGCGATTGCGGCAGCTAACGGTCGGATAGGCTTAGAATTGGCGAGAAAACATTTGCCGGATTTAATAATCTGCGATGTAATGATGCCAGAAATTGACGGTTTAAAGGTATTAGAAAATCTGCGCGGCGAACCGAAAACCGCTCTGATTCCCTTCATTTTTCTCAGCGCTAAAGTTGAAAAATCGGACCAGCGTACGGGAATGAAATTAGGGGCAGATGATTATTTAACTAAACCATTTACAGCAGAAGAATTATTAGAAGCGGTCGCTGTCCGTCTGGAACGGTCTGCGGTGCAAAAAGCCAAGCTAGAAGAAATAACAGAACAACTCAAACAAGCAGCAGATGTCGATCGTTTAACCGGCTTACCAAACGAGTCAGCTTTAGCAGGAGATGACGGTTATTTAAGTCTATCTATTGCCCAAATAAATAGAGAAAATCGCTTGATTCCTTTCCTTTTACTGGGGTTAGATAGATTGAATGAAATCAACCAACAGCTAGGATATTCTAAAGGAAATATACTTATTAAAGAAGTAGCAGAACGCTTGCAAAGTTTTGTTTTATTTTTGGAGGAAAATATCTCTTTGGTTAGAATGGAAGGGAATACATTTGCTCTAGTGTTTCCTCCCTCCAACGACGAACGCCTCGCGGTAAAAATAGGCAGACAGATACTCGCAGTAATAGCAGAACCAGTTAAGCTAGAAGGGCTAAAAGTTCTGATTACCGCGAGTATTGGTATTGCATTTTATCCCAATGCTACGAATCTCGAAGAATTGCGCAGACAGGCAGGGATCGCCCTGAGCAAAGCCAGAAAGGACGGCGGCAATCTCTGTTTAATTTATAAGCCAAAACTATTGGGAAATCAAATAGATTCTGACTTAAAACTTCTCGCAGAATTTCACCAGGCGTGGCAGCAAAAAACTATAAAGGTAGCGTATCAGCCTCGGGTCAATCCTCGCAATAAAAAGATCGTCGGCGTAGGGACAACTCTCGGATGGGACCATCCCTATTTGGGAGAAATACCCCCCAGCAAAATAATGGACCTCGCCGAAAAATCTGGCTTAACTGCTTCTTTAGGAGAATGGATGTTAGAAAATGCTATTTTGCAGGGCAAAAAATGGCTCGATAGGAGAGTCAAAAGGCCAGTATCGGTGACTTTATTTCCAGCATTAT
>CALKCV010000297.1 GCA_938083405.1 uncultured Microcoleaceae cyanobacterium
ATGCAACTAAGCCAGGAAGATTTAAGAAACAATTTCTTTTCTGCTAGAAGCATCAGCCAACGCATCCACAAAAAGCCGTCTGGAGAGTGGTTTTGGGCGACGGTTAATGAAATTTTTCACAGTAGCGAACTTGGCGACAATGAGTTTGCTTCTGCCCCAGAATATAGGGATATTAAAATTAAAGTTGCTCTCCAATATTTGGAGAATTTTGGTTTGTTAGAAAGGGCAGAAAATTTATCCGCTTACCTTCGTTTTGAGTTAGTAGATGGAAATTACCAGGAGTCGGCGGAAAGGTTTAAAGAATATTGCCAGAAGAAAAATATTCCCAGAAGTCAGGTTAAGCAGTTTTTAAAACTGATTAAAGCGATGCATTTGACCAAGGATTATTACTCAGAAAAAGAACAACCAGTGCCTCTGGATAGTCTTAGCGACGAGTCGGGTATTAATCCCAAGGAGTTGCCTCGCAGAATTAGAGAGTTACAAAAAGCCGGGGTTGCCAGCGCGAAAATTCCTTTGAGTTTTTTGTTGAATAAAGAAGTAAAAGGAGATGCTAAGACTAATTGCGATCGCATCTGTAGCTGGCAAGAACAACTGTTAGAAATGCTGCTAGAAATTCAGGGAGAAAGGGAAACTGTTCGGGTTAATTTACGCATTCTCGCTACTCGCCTGGATCCGGAACGCAAGCAAAAAATTCGCGCCGGCAGTTTGAGAGATATATTAGAAGGTTGGAAAGCTTTTGGTTGGATTCAATTAACAGTAAATCGAGATTTGGTTAGCATTAAAGGCATCGACGCTGTAGTTGAAAATTTAGACTTCCAGCAAGAATTAGCCTTTGCAGTAATAGAGGTTCTCTACGAGAAATTGTCTGCTAAAAAAGGCCCGCGCTTGCCGGTTGTATACGAGTTAGAATTACTGCTAGAAAATGTCAATCGAAAAACCTCTCCCAGGAAAATATCTGAGGAGGAATTATCCCCTTGCTTGCTGTGGCTGCATCAGCGAAAATTGCTGAGATTAACTGAGGGTTCTAATTTATTTCATCAGTCATTAAAAATTAAGGTGAAAAAGGGGGCGCGGGAGACGAGTATTGCTAAAGGATATGAAGAATTAAAGAATTACTATGCAGAACAAAATCGCCGCACTCATATTATGATGAAATACGGCAATACGGCGGAACAAAAAGCGCGGCAAAAGTTGGTAGAAGATTACTTTAATTTGTCAGAAAAGCAATTTAATAAGGTTTACTCTGCCTTGGGAGAAGCTGATGCCAAATTGCCGATAATTCCCGGGGATTACGATCGCATTATGGGAGATATTAATGCCGCCCAGAAAGAAATTGTTTTAGCAGAAAATCCAGCTTTATTAGTAATAGCTGGCCCCGGTTCTGGAAAAACGCGGACTATAGTTAGAAGAATTGCTTATTTAGTTAAGGTAAAAAGGGTCGATCCGAGTCGGATATTAGTATTAGCTTATAATCGCAATGCCGTGGGGGAATTGCGGTTGAGATTGCAGGAATTAATCGGGGCGATCGCTGCTAGATTGCGGGTGTTTACTTTTCACGGTTTGGGGTTAGCAATTTTGGGCTGGGCACCCAGTCAAAAGCTATCAACTGATGGGGAATTTAAACAGCTATTAAAGGAAGCTTGCGATTTAATGGCAGAAGGAGACGAATTAGATACGGAAGACTCTCAGGCGAGGCGACTTCAGTTATTAGGAAATGTTGACTATATCTTCGTGGATGAATATCAAGACGTGGCGGAAGATGAATATCGTTTGATTAAGTTAATTGCCGGTTTGGGAGATTCCGAGGATGAGTCGCGATCGGTTCAAATTAATCTTTGCGTTATTGGAGACGACGACCAGAATTTGTACGAATTTCGCGGTACGAGTTCTAAATATATTCAACAGTTTGAAGAGGAATATCAAGCCAAAAGATTTCTTTTAAACGAAAATTATCGCTCCACCGAAGCTATTATCAATGCGGCTAATAGTTCGATCGAAAATAACTCGAAGCGCTGCAAATTAACCGCCGCAGAACGGGTTATCATAAATAGCGATCGCCTGGGCGAGAATTGCTTGCCAGTAGGGGCTTTTTCTTTCAAAAATAGTCAAGCCCAAGCAGCTTGGCTGACGGAGAAAATTATTTCTTGGCGCCGAGAGGGAGTTGCTGCTAATCAAATTGGCGTTTTAGCCAGGCAGTGGGATAATTTAAGCCCCATTCGTTTGTTGTTAGAAACTAATGAAATTCCGACTTATGCTCTCAAGTCCGGGGATATTAAATTAGTTAGAAATTTAGTTGCCTCTCGTTTAATTGATGAGTTAAACGGGCAGCCAGATTTAGTTTTGTCCCCAGAAGAATCGGTGAGGAATTGGTTTGTTAGTTGCTTTGAAGAATGGCATCGCAGTAGAGAAGAGTTGACGGTGAAAGTTTTGTTAAAAATTGCCGAAGATTTAGATAGGGAAAGGGGTTATGGTTTTGAAGATTTGGCTTTGCCTATTACTGCTGTTGAAATAGTTCTGGCTTTGTTGGAATTTAATAATAGCGAGGTTTTGGTTGAGGATGATTCGGTTTTGGTTACTAGCTGCCACGGGGCGAAAGGTTTGGAATTTCAAAAGGTTGTTTTATTGACGGATAATTTTAACAGCAATATTCGGGAAATAGAATCGGAACGTCGCTTATTTTATGTGGCGATGACTAGGGCGAAGGAAGAGTTAATATTGTGTTCGACTCGGGAGAGTTTGTTTGTGGAGGAAACTGGAGTTAGCACGGAAAAAATTGCTGGT
>CALKCV010000298.1 GCA_938083405.1 uncultured Microcoleaceae cyanobacterium
CTTTATACTGTTTGTCTAGTGCTGTTAAGCCTCGGATTATTTCTGTATAAAATAATCCAATGCTATAGTAGTTCAGGTCTTCTTCTTTCCCAAGCCATTTGAAAATTGTGTGCCTGGCTATTTGTTTGCGTCGAGATTCCACTATTGGTTTGTCGTCATCCACATGCTTGGCACGCTCAATTTTGAGAAACGTCTCCACTGTTTCTTGAGAAAACTTGCCAAGATGAACTTCAAATGAGTCTTCCGGTTCTGGATTTGTAGGCAATAAAGTGGGATAGGTAGGAACGAACTCAGGGTTTGTCAAAACTCCTTCAATGTTTCCCCCAACGGCATTAAAAACGTTAGCTGCTAGAGTTAGATGGAGCATTTCCTCCACAGCAATGTTTCTAATAATGTGAAAAGCTTCTAGATTCGAGCCTGGTTTGAGGGAATAAAGGGCCGTCAGATAAGGGGGAAGAGTTGCGTGTTCTATCACCATTGCCTGGGTCAGATAGTAACGCAGTTCTTCAACCGTTGTAATCAACTCGTAAGTATCAGTCATCAGTAATACCTCTGGTGGCAATATTTGCAAGGATTGTGGAACGATCGCGCTTTCTTCTTTCTTGTTTGAAATCTTAAGCGCTCAAGTCCTTAAGCATCTGTTCGGAAGCCTTAAAAGCTAGGGCGGCGATACTCAGTGTTGTATTGGAACTGCCAATGGAAGGCATGCTTCCCGCACCGAGCATATAGAGATTTTCATGATCCCAAGAACGCAGGTGAGAATCAACAACGGAGTTGTCTTTAGTCGTTCCCATGATATGAGTTCCCGAAAAGTGGTTCCCTCCTCGGAACCAATAGCCTTGACCCTCGTACTCGAAATAAGCTGGATCGTCCTCATTGTAGTGGGTATAATCTTCCGCTCCCAAAAGCCCGAAGATCGTTTTGGATAGCTCCCGGGCGTAAGCAAATGTCTTTTTGCAGTAATCGGGTACGTCAAAGTGAATCACGGGACGATAATTACCCAGTTGGTCTATATATTGCGGATCGACGGTTACTGTGTTACTGTCATTTGCGGGTAATTCGCACATAAATGCCAGTAGTAGCTGCCGCGAGATTTTACTAATCAATTCCTGACGCAGTTCTGGACCATACTTGCCGTTATCCACCGCATTTGTGACTATATCAGTAGCCCCCGTACCAGACCATCCCCAACCGTCATTGTGGATATCCATCGCGAACGCACATTGTTGGTTACGAAAAGCACCGTTACGAAAGGTGTTTATTCCCGATGTAACTAGGGGACCTCGCATAGTACCGGTCACTTCCGGCATCAAAGCCCAAGCTAAGAGGAAGGGATGGTCCATGAGATTGCGGCCCATCAGTCCGCTGGTGCTTGGCAGGTCAGAAGCAAGCATGAGCTTGGCATTTTCTACCGCATTGGTCGCTAAGACAAATAATTTCCCCTTGGCAGTTCCAACCGTATGCTCGGGAGAGTTCTTATCTAGATAGTGCTTAAAGTCAATACTATCGACGCGACCGTTTTCGCCAATGTTAACCTTATAGGCTACAGCCTGGGGAAATAGATGCACTCGTTCTGGAAAGGCTATGGTATTTAGGGTTTTCCGGGCATCATACTTGGCTTGAACCGGGCAAATGGGTACGCAGTTGGCGTTACCTTGGCACCGTTCCCCATACTCAAGCGGATTAAGGCTGGCAACCCCTTCGGGAACGAACTCATGGGGACGCAACTCATTTTCTTTGAAACCAGGTCTTTTGTAATCGGGGTTAGGGATACTATTGCGACCCTGGGGAAAGGTACTGAGTTCTAATTTCTTGGTCTCCTGAGACTCGCCGTCACCAATTGAAGCTTCAGCTTCACCAAGTCCCTCGCTGACTTTCCCATCTAAGTATGAAGGGGGAAGCTCTGTCATCGGCAGAACGTAGCCATCAATAAAGGGGACACCTAGACTTTTTTGTTGTTCTGTGTTCCCTGAAACCCCAATCTCAAACTCCGCTTTGCGGTAATAGGGCTGAAGGTCTTCATAGCTAATGGGCCAGTCAACACCCTGTCCGTAATTAGTCTGTAATTTGAAATCCTTGGGCAACATCCGTATGGTTTTCCCTTCCCAGTGCATGGTTGTCCCACCTAGTACCCGCGTATAGGAACCGCTTAGGGGCAGGGGGCCTTTCTCTTCAAAATAGTAATTCGCACCATCAGTGGGGCTAAGAGCGTTGGGATTTTTGGGATACGGAGAGTTGGCGTTCTTATTCACAGCACCGTAAAAGGTTTCTATGTGACTTTGAAAGCCTTCAAGGGTTAAAGCGTAACCGGTTCCCGCCTCAAGGATTAAGACGGTCTTGCCCTGTTCGCTCAATTGTTTGGCCGCAATTGCTCCTGCGACTCCCGCACCCACGATTACAACATCGTAAACGGTATCAGAGACAGTCTCAAGATCGACAATTTTAACGCTCATCTGACTTTGGCTCATGTGTTACTCCTTCAAAAAATCTACTCAATACCAGTAAGTGTCTCCATCTCGCTTGCGAACTGGTTTGATATGCGTACTCGATACCGACACAATCTCATCTTGATATCGGAGATCGAAATTGCTTTGAGTTCTTACAGTTTTGATTCTTACTGATTTTAATCCTGCGTTTTTCCCCCTCACAACATTGACCATATTTCCTACGCAATAGTTAAACAATTCTGGCAAAAGTCTGCCATTGTCGGCAATGCCAGATTGACGAAAAGCTTCCTGCTTCTATCTAGGGGTGTCAGGATGCCCCTGTCGGGCGAAATAATATAAACAACCCTTCTAGTCCACAGGCGTAACTTTGGATGCACTCCACCCTAGTTTTTTATATTATGTGGCCCTAACTACTTACTGGTTGCTTTCTTCCACAATCATACTACGCGACGAGCAATTTTTTTTTTTACTTATTTTTTTTTTAGATTTCGGCAATTAGATAATAACATTTCCGACTCAAGTTCGATTAAAAAATTGTCTTTTTTTCGTCTAATTATGTGGCCATACTACTTTTTTATAGGGTTGTAACTAGAGGACTTGTAACTTTTTTTCAATTAATTTTTAAAAATTAATTTTTAATTTTTAATTTCTGAAATTAAGGTTTTTTGAGAAGAACATTTCCCAGACCAAGCCCCTTCCGACTGCGAAAAAGCCAAACCAGTCCCCCGATCGCCGATACTAGAAAAAAGAAACTAGAACGAGTAAGAAAATGACCACCACCACAAACACCTACAAAATGAGCGATCGCGAACGGGCCAACCTCAAAAAAGCAGCCAATTACAACTCCATCCAATCCATGTCAGAAATTTGGCCTCTAGCCGCCCAACGCTTCGGTCAAACCGTGGCCCTCCACGACCCCCACAGCAAAGCAGAAGTCATCCTCTCCTACCACGACCTCAACCAACAAATTCAAGAATTCGCCTCCGGGTTGCAAGAACTAGGAGTCGTGGCCACCAACCCAGAAACCGACCTCCCCCCGCGAGTCGCCCTCTTCGCGGATAACAGCCCCCGGTGGATGGTTGCCGACCAAGGCATCATCACCGCCGGGGCAGCAGACGTCGTTCGTAGCGCAACGGCCGACCCGGAAGAACTCTTCTATATCCTCACCAACAGCGGCAGCAGCAGCTTAGTAGTGGAAAATCTGGCATTACTGCGCAAATTCGGCGATCGCCTCCAAGACCGGACCCTCCATCTCATCGTCCTCCTCAGCGACGAAGAACCAGACTCCGAGAACTCTCTCCCCATAGTCAACTTTTCCCAAGTCCTGGCCAAAGGAAGCGAACGCCCCCTAACCCTCTCCCAACAAAACCGAGACACCCTCGCGACCCTCCTCTACACCTCCGGCACCACCGGCAAACCCAAAGGAGTCATGCTAACCCACGGCAACCTCCTATATCAGATCGACACCCTTGGCGCAGTAATTCAGCCATCCCCAGGAGATTGCGTCCTCAGCATCCTCCCCACCTGGCACACCTTCGGACGAACTGGAGAATACTTCTTTCTCTCCCAAGGTTGTAGCGTGGCTTACACCAGCATCAGGCATTTCAAAAACGACTTAAAAGAATTCAAACCTTTATATATGACCAGCGTTCCTCGCATCTGGGAATCTGTTTACGAAGGCATCCAGAAGCAACTCGCAGGGCAACCAGCCAACAAACAAAAACTCGCCAAATTCTTTTTTAGCAGCAGCGAAAATTATATCGAAGCCCGTCGCATCGTCCGAGGCTTAACCTTAGACTTAGAACCACCCAGCGCATCCGAGAAATTCATAGCCAACCTCAAAAGTATCGCGTTATGGCCAATTCATGCTCTCGGCGATCGCCTCGTTTACCAGAAAATACGCGAAGCCACTGGCGGTCGCTTTAAATTAGCCATTAGCGGCGGCGGTTCTCTCGCCACGCACCTAGAAAACTTCTTCGAAATTCTCGGCCTCGAACTCATCGTCGGCTACGGCCTCACCGAAACTTCCCCCGTTTTAACCGCCCGCCACTTCTGGGAGAACCTGCGCCGTTCCGCCGGCAAACCAATTCCCGGAACCGAACTGCGCGTCGTCGATCCTCAAACCCGCCAACCTCTGCCAGTAGGCGATCGGGGCCTAGTTTTAGCCAGGGGGCCGCAAATTATGACTGGTTACTATCAAAATCCCGAGGCCACTGCCAAAGCGATCGACTCAGAAGGCTGGTTCGACACCGGAGATTTAGGCTTAATCACTCCCAACAACGACTTAATCCTCACCGGTCGTGCCAAAGACACCATCGTTCTGACCAACGGCGAAAACATCGAACCTCAACCCATCGAAGACGCTTGCGTCAGAAGTATTTATATCGACCAAATCATGTTAGTGGGACAGGACCAGAAATTCCTGGGGGCTTTAATCGTACCCAATCTGGACAACCTCGACAAATGGGCTGTAGAGCAAAACTTAGCCGAGTCTATCGCCGGACTAGATTTAAACAGCAAGCCAGTTCAAGACCTATTCCGCCAAGAATTGAACCGGTTCGTCAAAGACCGTCCCGGATACCGTCCCGACGATCGCATTGGGCCATTTACCTTAATTTCTGAGCCCTTCAGCATGGAAAATGGCACGATGACCCAAACTTTGAAGATAAAGCGTCCCGTTGTAATGGAGCGCTACCGCGATATGATTAACGGGATGTTTGATTAAAGACCAATAGAATACAGGTCGTAAGCCAGTTCTACACCGAACTGGCCAGATGTCTGTTTTACGGAAAACGTTTCTGACAAAAGCAATTCTATGGATTCTAACACCCAATTACTTCTCAAGCGAGCTATTAGCGTCAAAGTCATCGTTACCCCTCGCTGGAAAGAAGAAGCTCAACAGCAACTTCAAGCTCAAATCAACCAAATAGACGGTCAATTACAGCAGCTAGAAATGCAAGGCCAGCGGATGGTTGCCGAAATTCAAAAGCAAAACATCCAACCAGCCGGCCCCCAAATAACCCAACAAATTGACAATATCAAGCTACAAGTCAATCAAAAGAAAAGCGAACTGTTAGAGCAGAAAAATCAAAGCCTGCAACAGCTTCAACAAGTGCAGTTGTTAGAGCTAGAACAAGAAGTTAGTCAAGGTCAAATAGAAAGCATCTTCACCGTCGAGACGGGAGATAACTTGATCAAAAAAATGCAAGTAGAAGTCCTCCTTCGCGACGGAGTAATTCAAGAAATTAGGGGTGAAGTTTAGAATTTTTAGTTGTTAGTGGTTAGTTGTCAATTAACAATTAATAATTAACAATTAACAATTAACAATTTCCCCTTAAGCGCAATAAGCAAACAACAAACAACAACAATAACCAACCCAAAAAAATAGGATATGATTCACGAAGTTTTCATGCCAGCCCTAAGTTCGACCATGACCGAAGGAACGATCGTTTCTTGGGAAAAATCCCCCGGCGATAAAGTAGAAAAAGGGGAAACAGTGCTGGTGGTCGAGTCCGATAAAGCAGATATGGATGTGGAAGCATTCTACTCCGGCACTTTAGCCGCAATTATCGTAGAAGCCGGTGACGCGGCCCCAGTAGGTGCAGCCCTAGCTTTGTTAGCCGAAACAGAAGAAGAAATCGAACAAGCAAAGCAGCAAGCAAGCAGCGGGGGTAGCAACGGAAACTCCGGGACCCCTAGTTCCGCAGCCGACATCGAAGCGCCAGCAGCCGAAGTCGCAGCACAACCAGAGCCCGAACCACAACCGACTGCCAGTCGCCGCAACGGACGGGTAATAGTTTCTCCCCGCGCTCGGAAGTTGGCAAAAACGCTTAAAGTAGATTTGAACGGCTTAACCGGTAGCGGCCCCCACGGTCGAATAGTGGGAGAAGACGTGGAAGCGGCAGCAGGGAAAACACCGACTGTTGCCACCGCAGCCCCAGCAGCGAAAGCGGCACCGACACCATCTGCATCGGCACCATCTGCACCGGCACCATCGACACCGGCACCCGCTGCAGCAAGTATGCCTCAGACTAATGCGCCCATAGGTGAAGCGGTAGCGATGAATAGCCTTCAAAATGCAGTGGCTAAGAATATGATGGTTAGCCTCTCCATACCTACCTATCACGTTGGTTACACTATTACTACCGATAACTTTGATGCCCTTTACAAGAAGATTAAGCCCAAGGGTGTCACGGTAACTGGTTTGTTGGCAAAGGCAGTGGCGGTGACTCTACAAAAGCATCCTCTGTTAAATGCCAATTGTGTAGAGAATAAAATTAACTACCCCTCATCGATTAATGTTGCCGTGGCAGTGGCGATGCCCGGTGGCGGGTTGATTACTCCAGTTTTGCGAGATGCTGACAAGATCGATATCTATTCTCTCTCTCGCAATTGGAAGGATTTAGTTCAACGGGCTCGGGCGAAACAATTGCAACCGGATGAGTATAGCACCGGCACTTTTACTATTTCTAATTTGGGAATGTTTGGAGTGGATAAGTTTGATGCGATTTTGCCTCCAAATCAAGGTTCGATTTTAGCGATCGGCGCTTCTAAAGCGAATATGGTAGCGAACGATGATGGCAGCTTTGCTATTAAGCGACAAATGCAGGTCAATATTACTTGCGACCATCGCATTATTTATGGTGCCGATGCTGCAGCATTTTTGCAGGATTTGGCGAAGTTAATCGAAACGGATCCTCAGTCTTTGACTATGTAAGTAATTGGGTAATTAACAATTAATAATTAATAA
>CALKCV010000299.1 GCA_938083405.1 uncultured Microcoleaceae cyanobacterium
CTCGGATCGAATATGGTAAAATTGCTTTGAATCAGACAATTATAGACACCCTGGGATTTTTACAGCAGCTTGAAGTTTTGCCGGATAGCAAGGCGATTATTGAGAGTGCATCTTAATAATTTTTATTTGGAATTGCTATAATAAAAAAGGCGATCGCTTTATCATATAGCAATCCTAAATGATTCGTGGCATTTTAGAAACCCGGTTTCTTTGAGAAACCGGGTTTCTGGTCCCCTAATTTTTCACAAACTGTTTAGGATTGCTATAGGCCCAAAACCCATTTAACTTTGTGCAAACCCATGAATAAATTATTAATAGAATCCATCGTTCAACTGGTCAACTCCCTGCCGCTGGAGGAGCGAAAAATACTAGAACAAAAGATTTTAGAGAACAAAGATCGGCGCGAAAATTGGCGGGAAAACCTCAAACGCATAGATGAAGATAGAGCCGAGCTTTATGCAAGTCGCGGCGGCAAACCTCTAGAACCTCCAGTGGATGAAATAATCCATCAAATGAGGGAAGAAAGAACTCAACAATTAATGGAAGCTTGTTTCCCTAAATCTGAATAAAAATGACAACAACTAAAATCTGCGTTGATGCCAGTTTTATAGTCCGTCGAGTATCGGCTGAAATTACAGAATCTCGCTATCGAGATTTGTGGGATGAATGGCTAAATTCTGGTTATGAAATAGTCGCTCCCACTTTAATTTATTACGAAGCGAGTAATGCATTTCATCGGATGAGTTTGGCGGGGCAAATTTCTGCGGAAAGAGCGGTGGATTTTATGGAAAGTGCCTCGGATTTGGGGATAACTTTATATGGCGATCGCTCCCTACACCAAACAGCTTTAAATCTGGCATCGACGCTGAGACTTCCCGCCAGTTACGACGCGCATTATTTAGCCCTAGCCCAAGAATTATCCGCCCTATTTTACACCGCAGATAAACGGTTATTTAATGCAGTTTCTTCTAGTATTAATTGGGTGCATTTAATTGCTTGACCTATTCAATGAGAAAATAAAAACCATGACAGCACAACTAATAACGGAAAAAACATCTGTTACAGAACAGCAATTTATGTTACCAGGTCGCCACAACTGGCAAGAATTTAAAGCCATTCAAAGTGTAATGGAAAACGCGCCTGGTTTGAAAATATCTTATTTAGATGGAGTAATAGAATTTATGACAACTGGTGAAGCACATGAAATGCTGAAAAAGGCGATCGCTATGTTGCTAGAAAGCTACTTATTTGAGAAAGGAATTAAGTTTACTGCTGTAGGTAACGCCACTCGCGAAGAGGAGACTAAAGAAGTATCTTTTGAACCGGACGAGTCTTATTATTTAGGAGAAAAAAAAGCTCATCCAGATTTAGCAATAGAAATTGCCCTTACCAGCGGCGGGAAAAGTAAATTAGAAAGATACAAGCGTTTGGGGATTGCAGAGGTTTGGTTTTGGGAAAATAACCAACTTTCAGTTTATCGTTTTCGAGGTGAAGAATACGAGCAAGTCGGGAGCAGCGAACTGTTGCCGGGATTAGATTTAGAATTACTGGCGCGCTGCGTTAAAATGCCGACGCAATGGGAAGCGATGAGGGAATTTAACAAGAGCATTCGGCAGTAGTATAGCGGTAATAAATTCCTTGCTAAACTATTAGCAATAAGCCAGTGCCTCGGGATCGAGTTTTTTTAACTAACAAAACAATTTTTAGTAGGAGATTGACTTAATGTACTACAGAATTTCTAAATTTTTAGCGATCGCCAGCTTATCCGTCTTTGCTGTTATCGGCAGTTCGTCATTAACAGAAGACAAGCAAGCAGGGAGCACTAGCTCTGAGGAAAAGAAACCTCCTAATATAGTCCTAATTATCGCTGATGACATGGGCTATTCCGATCTAAGTATGTATGGGGGCGAGATAGACACGCCTAATATTGAATCTTTGGCAAAAGCAGGTATGCTCTTTAGGAGGTTTTATACCGCAGCGACTTGCTCCCCCACGCGGTCGATGGTGCTTAGTGGAGTGGATCATCATCAATCTGGCCTTGGCAGTATGGCAGAGTTTACTGCCTCAAATCAAAAAGGCAAACCAGGCTATGAAGGCCATCTAAACGATCGCGTAGTGACGATCGCCACTTTATTACAAGATTCTGGCTATCACACTTATATGGCAGGCAAATGGCATTTGGGAAAAGAAAAAGGTTTGCTGCCTTTCGATCGCGGCTTTGAAAAAACATTTGCTTTGCTTGACGGTGCGGCCGATCACTACACTAAAAGGGGATACAACCCGGCGAGACCTGTAGCTAATTACAGCAGCAACGGAGAGGCTGTCGATCTGCCAGAGAATTTTTATTCTACCGATTATTACACCGACAAATTAATCGAGTTTGTCGAGGGCGATCGCGACAGCAATAAACCATTCTTCATCTACGCCACTTACACTTCCCCCCACGACCCCTTGCAAGCACCTGAAGAATATATCCAAAAGTATTTGGGGAAATACGATCGAGGATGGGACGAGTTACGAGAAGAACGTCTCCAGCGTCTCAAAGAATTAGATCTGGTCTCTGAAGATTTAGAATTACCTCCCAGGTGGGAAATGGTTCGCGCCTGGGACAGTCTCACGCCAGAAGAGCAGAAATATGAATCTAAGACAATGGCTATTTATGCAGCCATGATTGACAACCTCGATGACAATGTCGGTCGCCTCATCGATTATTTGAAAGAGATTGGAGAATACGAAAACACCATTTTTGTCTTTTTCTCAGACAACGGCCCGGAAGGCGCAAATCGTTCCCAATTGGAGAGGTGGAAGGTTTGGCTGGAGGAAGATGGCATTGACAATAGCTATGAAAATATTGGCCTACCCAACTCTTTCGCGACCTTGGACAAAGGGTGGACCCAGGTCAGCAGTACCCCCTTGCTCTGGTTTAAGGGCAGAGTCTCGGAAGGCGGTATTCGCGTGCCTGCTGTTTTTACTTATCCAGGAGCGATCGCCCCTTCCACTCGCAGCGAAGGTTTCGGACAAGTTCTGGACTTGATGCCAACTTTACTGGATTATGCGGGAGTAGAATATCCGGGAACCAGTTACGAAGGAAAAGAAATTTATCCCATGGGCGGGCGTTCCCTGCGACCGATGCTAGAAGGAAAGAGCGATCGCGTCTATAGCGACAGCGATCCTGTGGGCTTTGAATTATTTGGTTATGGCAATAGCGCTTTATTCCTGGGAGATTGGAAAATCGTTAAAATAATTCCGCCTTGGGGAGACGGCCAGTGGAAATTGTTTAATCTGGCTCGCGACCCCAGAGAATTAAACGATTTATCCCCATACTATCCCCAAAAATTGGAGCAAATGATTTCCTTGTACGAGGAATATGAAAAGGAAAAAGGAGTGGTTCCCACCACAGAAGTTTTATATAAATAAGGAGGACGCCCAGAGGGGGAGACGCAAAGACGCAACGACGCGGGGATGGGGTGTCACCCTGTCACTGTGTCTTCTGCTTCCGAGTCGCCGCTCAAAGTTTTGGGGACTTGTATTGCCAGAAAAATTGCTCTTGTAAACATAAAAACTGATAACCCCAACCAGAGGATATGATTGCTATGAAAGTAAACTGCAGCTATGGCTAAGGGAGCAAATGCAGCCACAGATATTAAAGTAACATTTCTGAGTATCCGCCCTTTTGCTAGACCTAAGAAATAGCCTTCTAACATGAAAGCAATAGAACCAAATCCCAGTACGAGTAACAACCACCAAACGTAAATATTAATATTTTCCGTGATTTCGGCGTGGTCCGTTAATAACCCAAAAACAGTTTGAGGAAATAGCGCGCAAGCAAAAGCAATAGTAAGTCCTATAGCAATACTGGTTCCTAGAGCAATGCGTAATAAAGGTAATAATTGATTTTCCCTTCCTTCTCCTTTAAATATTCCCGTTAAGCTTTCCGTAGCGTAACCTATCCCATCAATGAAATAGATAGTCATCAGAAGTATTTGAAGCATTAAAGCGCTTTCTGTAAAAGTAATCGTTCCGAAATTGGAAGCAACGCTATAAGAAACAGCAATAGTACAAACAACAACGAAAGTCCTGATAAATAGATCGCCATTGAGAATTATGGTAGATGCCAAAGCTGACATTTCTGTAAGTTTTTTAGCTGCCGCTTTAACTTCCGACCAAGATAAATCGAAAGCAGTCCAGATAGTTCCCATTAATAGCAATAAATATTGACTGAGAGTTTGAGATAATCCCGCCCCAGAACTTGCCTGACCTAATTTAACAATCAATAGGTAGTCTAAAGCAACGTTAGACAAGTTAGCGATCGCCGATAAAACTAGAACGCGAGAGCTCATTTCTCTTCCCAAAAGCCAGCCAATTAAAACTAAATTAAGCAAAGCGGCAGGGGCTCCCCAAATGCGGTAATTAAAATAATCTATGCCTGAAGCTTTAACTTCTGGGGTAACGCTAAATATAGCAAATCCTAATTCTCTTAGAGGGTATTGTAAAATTACAATCGCCAGACCTAAAGCTAGAGCAATTAAGCCATTGCGCATTCCTACCAATAACATTGCTTCTGTATCGTTTTTTCCCACATTTTGAGCTGTAACTCCCGTGGTTCCCATACGCAAGAATGCCATGATGCGATAGAGAAAGTTAAATAAAGTAGTACCTACGATCGAACCCGTTAAATAACTTATTTCATCTAAATGTCCCAAAAAAGCCACGCTAACCAAACTGGCAAAAGGGACTAGGAGATTGGAAAGTACGTTAGCGATCGCTAGTCTGAAAAACCGAGAGGAAAGCTTTTCCTCATTAGACAGAATGTCGAGCATAAATTAAGCCTGCAAAAGATTGGGAATAATATCAATTAACAATTAACAATTAACAATTGAACTTGTCGCGTGCAACCCATACCCTGAGTTGCATTGCCCTTTTTGCCCTCCCTCGTTTCCGCAGCGGTCATTTATTGTGACTTGATATAAGAGAGCAATTCTAAAGAATTATAGTGATGCCACCATGAGCGGTCAATAATTCTAAATCTAGCTGCGCCTTGCGATAAAGAATTTTAAAACTAGAGCCACTTCGTTTTAAATGGTACTTGTAATGACCGACAAAAGGGCTGTTTTCTTCTAACCGAAAACGGTAAACCAGAAATGAAGCCGTAACTTTAACTAGATCCGTTTCTTCTTCTTCTTTTGCTCGAACGTTACTAATAAAACGACGAGTTCTGGACTTAGGTTTTTCTCGATGCCCGTGCTGTCCCAACAAACGCTCTACTCTAGACTCAAGTCTTTGCATATTGTCGTTAATAAAAACCAGATCTCGCTCGGGGTCTCCTTCTGGAAGGTCAGTGGCAGGAACTACATATCTTGCTTCTGGCGCGAAAAGCTCGAACCACGACCATAAATCCCAATTATCCAACATCCATGCTTCCTCAAACAGAAACATTTCTACTTCCTGCTTAAGCTTAATTTGTTCTTCCATGTTATAAATTACTCTCGTGTCATCAAATAGTACCACTGCCGCCAAAAAGTCCTTGCAGGCAGTTCGTCTCTACCAAAGGGAGTCCGATGCATTCCTCTAGACATATCTAACCAGTCGTCGGGTAATGTTTCGCAGCCTATTTGAGAGCTTTCTAAAGCTTCCGCATCATCAGGACTCCCAAAACCCCCCACTCCAAAAAAAGTTAAAAAGGAATTTAAGCGGCGTTTTAAAGCTTTACCCTCCTCATCTTTGGGAACTAAATGCCACATTAAAACCCTCATTTTATTAGGGGCAACAGGCCAGCATTGGCGAATATTTATAGCAACATTATCGAGAATAATTAAGTTAGGAAATATCATAGTATTTCGGACTAACTCCGTCATTTTCCAGGCTCTTTCCCGACCGTATTTTTTTACTAACTCTTGTTTAATTTGAGCTATTTCATCCTTAGCTTCTTCACCAAATAAAGGAGACCAATGAGCTATAGGACGACCAAAGCCCGATTCATCTTCTTTCACTGCATGACCGTTGCCCAAATCTGACGCTAAGGAGTTGTGCAATCGGCTAAATTTTTGGCGATCGATTCCCAACTTAACTTGATAATCCACAAAAGACCTATGCAAAATATTGTAATGATAAACATCGAGACTATTTTCGGGAAGAAGCTTCCAATTAGCTCTAATGTAGTATTCATTAGAGCCGGGAATAATTTTAAAATCTCCTTCTACTTGGTCGAAAACTAGGTCTAGGGGCTCTTTTACTTTACTCAAGTAACTATCTAAATTTGGTGGATTTTCGCTGAAGTTAACGAAATACAAACCTCGATAATTATCTACATGGGGAACCCTTTTTAAATTCAGCTTCTGGCGATCGTGAGTTGAAGCATACCCGTCTGGATCTGGCACTGAAACTAGAGAGCCATCATGGCGAAAACACCATCCATGATAAAAACAGTTAAAAGTAGAAGCATTACCCGATTTTTCTCGACAAATAGCAGCACCGCGATGGGTGCAGGTATTGTAAAAAACTCTAACCTCCGAGTCGCTACCTCTAACAATTAGCAAAGGCTTTTCCGCTACTTTTCTAGTTATGTAATCCCCTGGTTTTTCTACTTCAGAACTATGAAAGGCATAGAGCCAGCATTTATTAAAAATCTTTTCCCGTTCTAGTTCAAATATTTCTTGAGAAGTTATTGCTGTTCTGCGAATTCGGAAAATACCTTTTTCCCGATCTTCCCACAAAAGTTCTTTCAAGTCCATAGTTCTTGTTGGTAATTTCTACTATTAGTTCTAGTTTAGCGAAGCAGTTTTCGCGATTCGATTGCGCCTCTAATAAAGCAAACCTCTTCGGTAGTGGGTCGCAATTCGCGTTCTAGCCATAACTCTTGTTCGTAGTAATCGCGCTCCGCGATTCATATTTATAAATAGCGATTAGCGATTACTACGAACAGTCACTACATTTTTACCACTACCTCCAGACGGAGCGTATGAGCGTCTCGCCCCTACCAAGCAACCATCCCGCCTAGGAGCAACGCTATTTTCCCCAGGGTTTAGGATTTTTGTTATCTTATAACAAGATGGGAAAATTTTCGTTGAGTATTTCTAATTTGACATTTCATCTACTAGGACTAGAGAGAATATAGGAACGCTATGAATAGATCGCAAGCTAATCTTGGGGCAAAGCCTCAGTTATTTCAAAGTCAAAAACTGATGGTAAAAGACCTAATGCGCGACTCAAGACTTTGGGATGAAGTCAGACCGCGACCGACAGATATTGTCATAGCTTCTTGTTACAAATCAGGTACTACTTTAATGCAGCAAATCATCAATTTGCTAGTTCGCGGCGACGATAATTTTGAATCAATTCATCATTTAAGTCCTTGGGTAGAATTATGTTTAAAGCCCCCAGAGACTGAAACAAAATTAATAGAAAGTTTGCCCAGTCCCCGATTTCTCAAAACTCATCTGCCTTATGATGCCCTTCCTTACTATAGAGAATGGAAATATATCTATTTAGTCAGAGATGGCAGAGATGTTGCAGTTTCTTTGTACAATCATTGTCAAGGTCATCTTCCTAAAGGTTATCATAATGAAGTTTTTATCGAGAACGGTCCCGATAATTTTTCAGATTTTTGGGATGAATGGTTAGAAACAGGAAAACCTCG
>CALKCV010000300.1 GCA_938083405.1 uncultured Microcoleaceae cyanobacterium
AGCGCAGGCAAAATTTCGGACAAGTAAGAAATTCTTACATCCGAATTTACGACCAAGAAACTCAAGGAGAAGTTACGAAGTACGAACTAGAAGAAGATTTTTCGCGGGAAACAGCATTGGAATTTGGCCGACTCTATAAAAAAGATGGAGAATGGCGGTTTCAAGCAGTAGGACAAGGTTACAACGAAGGCTTGCAAAACTTCGTAGATAAATACGCTTAAGGGAAGGTCGTAGAACAGGCATCCTGCCTGTTTTCTTGAAAAAATTGTCAATTCAATTCAGGGGAAAACAATGTCTATCAATATTAGTAAAGGGGAGAGAATCAATCTCGCCAAAGAAGCACCAGGGTTAACAAAAGCAGGAATTGGTTTGGGATGGGATGTCAATGTTACGGATACGGGAGTGGAATTCGATTTAGATGCTTCGGTATTTATGTTAGGAGCAAATGGCAAGATTCCCGCAGATGAATATTTCGTCTTCTACAACAATTTAAAGTCTCCAGATGGTTCTGTAGAATCTATGGGAGATAGTCGGACTGGCGAGGGAGAAGGAGATGACGAAACTATCAAAGTAGATCTGACAAAAATAGATCCTGCCATTGAAGAAATGTTGTTTGTCGTAACCATCCACGAAGCAGACCAGCGGAGGCAAAATTTCGGACAAGTCAGAAATTCTTTCATCAGAATTTACAACCAGGAAACTCAAGAGGAAATAGCTAAGTACGAACTAGAAGAAGATTTTTCGCGCGAAACGGCATTGGAATTTGGCAGACTCTATAAAAAGAGTGGAGAATGGCGATTTCAAGCAGTGGGACAAGGCTACAACGAAGGCTTGCAAAACTTTGTAGATAAGTACGCTTAAGGGAAGGTCGTAGAAACAGGCATTCCGGCCTGTTTTCCGCAGGCAGGGAAGGTGTTAAAACAGGCATTCCGGCCTGTTCTACGCAGGCAGGGACGGTGTTAAAACAGGCATTCCGGCCTGTTCTACGCGCAGAACTGAGAAATTGTTGACTCAATTCACAGAAAAAAATGTCTATCAATATTAGGAAAGGGGAGAGAATTAATCTCGCCAAAGAAGCACCAGGGTTAACAAAAGCTGGAATTGGTTTGGGATGGGATGTCAATGCTACGGATACGGGAGCGGAATTCGATTTAGATGCTTCGGTATTTATGTTAGGAGCGAATGGCAAGATTCCTGTAGATGAATATTTCGTTTTTTACAACAATTTGGTATCTCCCGATACTTCCGTCAAACATCAGGGAGATAATAGAACTGGGGCGGGAGAAGGAGATGACGAGACTATAGAAGTGGATCTAACTAAGGTCAACTCTGACATAGAAGAGATGCTGTTTGTGGTGACTATTCACGAGGCAGATAAAAGAAGGCAAAATTTCGGTCAATTGAGTAATTCTTTTATCAGAATTTACGATTTAGATACTGACACGGAAGTAGCTAGATACGAACTGGAAGAGGACTTTTCCAGGGAAACAGCTTTAGAATTTGGGCGACTTTATAAGAAAAATGGCGAGTGGAGATTTCAAGCGGTGGGCGCTGGTTATAATGCCGGTTTGCAAAGTTTTGTAGATAAGTTTGTCTGAGGAAATAGGTAATAGCTTTTAGCTTGTAAAGCGGGCGATCGGTAGTGTTTTAAGATCGTTAACTCGCTTGTAGTAATCGCAAAGCGCGATTTATCGATCTGAATCGCGCTTTGCGATTACTACTAAGGGCAACTATGGCTTTTACCCATTACCCATTACTAATTGAAAAAGGGTAAAATTGGGTGCAATCTTGTTATGAAAATCTCCGAAAAAGTTATGACTATTAAACTAGAAAAAAGCGGCGACTCCCACAAAATAAATTTAGACAAATCTGAGGGTGCGGAGTCTCTTAGAGTTCATGTTAATCTCGACTGGGAGGAGTTAAAAAAGAAAGAAGGCGGATTTTTTAAAAAAGTCTTTGGCAGTAAAAGTTCTCCAGACCTAGATCTCGGTTGTATGTACGAGATGAAAAACGGTCAAAAGGGAGTTATTCAACCTTTGGGGGGGAATTTTGGCTCGAAAATCAATTCTCCTTACATCTTTTTGGATAAAGACGATCGCACGGGTTCTTCCAGCGACGGCGAAAATATGTATCTTTTTCGACCGGACCTGATTAAAAAGGTGATGTTTTTTAGCTTTATCTACGAGGGGGCGGATGATTTTCAGTCGGTGCGCGGGCGGATGTTTTTTAAGATTAGTAATGGCGAAGAGGTTTATCTGGAACTTAATAACCCCGATGGTAATAGAAGTTTCTGCGCGGCGGCGTTGATTGAAAATATTGATTCGCAAATAACTATTGTTAAGGAGGAAAAATATTTTGGCGACCATCAAGCAGCAGATGCCAACTATGGATTTGGTTTTAGATGGCAGTACGGCAATAAGTAGTTAAGATCGATTATAGCAATAATCGAAAATATACTTCACCGATTCAATAATCGCTGTAACAATGAACAGTTAACAATTAACAATTGAGTGGAAGATGTAACGGTTGGGTGTATTTAGTATTTGGAATTAAGAAACCCAGTTTTTCCAAAAAACCGGGTTTCGGGGTTACGATGCACCCGATCGCTCCGGCAAATAAATAAGTTTTGATATCTGCGAATTATTGAATGTTTAGTAACTTTAGAACAGTTAAAGAAAATGACAGTTAAATTAACTAAAGGCGAACGATTTAATCTTGTTAAAGAAGCACCAGATGTCAAACACATAGAGGTTGGTTTGGGCTGGAAGGCGAGCGATCGCTCCCAACAATACGACCTGGATGTTTCGGTTTTTATGTTGGGGGCGGATGGCAAAATTCCCGACGAAAAGTATTTTGTTTTTTACAACAATTCAGAATCTCTCGATGGTTCGGTTAAATATTCTGGGAAAAACAATAATCCGAGTTTTTCCATAGATTTGAGTAAAGTTAGTTCCGTTGTTGAAGAAATGCTTTTTGTGGTAACAATTCACGAAGCTAAAACTAGGAATCAAAGATTTAGTCAGGTTGAAAATGCTTTTATTAAATTGAGCGATCGCTCGAGCAAAACAGAACTCGTCAGATACGATTTAAAAGAAAGTTTTGACCGAGAAACTGCTGTAGAATTCGGTCGCTTTTATAAAAGAAATGGTGAATGGAGATTTCAGGCAGTTGGCACCGGTTATAATGCCGGTTTGCAAACTTTTGTCGATAAATATTATGTGGAGAAAGATGGGGGGCGATCGAAAGTGGAACCGCCGCCGCCACCACCACCAGCGCCAACGCCGCCACAAGAAACTTCTGCTAAAAGTCGCATAGATTTATTAAAGAAAAAGGTCGATCTAACTCTGGAGAGTAAAAATTTAACTACGGTTAAAGCTAGAGTAGGAATAGCGGTCGATATTTCCGGTTCTATGGATATTGTTTATAAAAATGGAACCTTGCAAAAAGTGCTAGAAAGACTGCTGGCGGTGGCAATTCGTTTGGACGATAACGGCAAGTTGGATGTTTGGGTTTTTAACGAAATTTGCCAGCGACTTCCTGCGGTAACTGAAGAGAATTATGAGGATTATGCAAACCGAGAAATTTTGCCGACCTTCGGTAAAGTTGGAAATGGCAGGTACGATAATTACGCACCTTTTGCGATCGATGTAATGCAAAAGTATTTGCAAGAGGAACCAGCTAAGTTTCCTAATTTAATTGTAGTTATCGGCGATGGGGGTTGTACGGATCCTGATAAAGCAGAATTAGCCTTAAAAGCGGGTTCTAAATATCCTATTTTTTGGCAGTTTATTGGCGTACCAGTTCCCTCGCAAGGACGGAGCGTTTCAGGGGCTAAATCGGATTTTGAGTGGCTGAAATATTTAGATAGAATGGAAGGGCGAGTAGCGGATAATGCTAATTTCTTTGAAGTAAGCGATATCGATGCAATTTCCGATGAAGAATTGTACGATCGCCTCTTAAACGAGTTTCCTCTTTGGTTAAAAGATGCTATAATTAAAGGCATTTTTTAGCGGAGTGGGGCAAAGCATTCCAACATTTATGCCTTTTTACAAAAGTTAACGCCCGTTTAGTTTGCGCCTACAGCATATTAATGATATTTAGGGTAGCTCAGAAACCCGGTTTTTCCAAAAAACCGGGTTTCTGAATTTCCAATTGAGATGCATCCAGGAGTTTTGAGTTATAATGGCATTGCTAGGGATAGCAATTTGACAATTTAGAAAGGGATAAAACGATGGCTATAAACTTAAAAAAAGGACAAACAATAGTTTTGGAAAAAAGCGAATACGATCTATCTCGACTGACAATGGGTTTGGGATGGGATGTCTCCAAATCAAAAGGGCGTCGCGGTTTATTTCGTGGAGGTGCAGATTTCGACCTCGACGGTTATGCTATGTTGCTCGAAGAAAATGACAAGCTCAACAATTATAAAGAAAATGTCATTTATTACGGGCATTTAGCATCCGCAGACCAGACGGTAACTCACTCGGGAGATAATCTGACTGGGGAAGGGGAAGGAGATGACGAAGAAATATTTTTGCAACTCAATTCTATCCCAGAACGAATTAAGAAAATTGTTCTCGGGGTGAGTATCTATCAAGGAAAGCAAAGAAACCAACATTTCGGCATGATAGAAAATGCCTTTGTCAGGGCGGTGGATGCCAAGAAGGTAGAAATAGCTCGTTATAGTTTGTCTGGGGAGGCTGCTTACGACGGTAAAATCTCGATGTTGATGGGGGAAATTTATCGAGATGGCACCCAGTGGAAGTTTAAAGCTTTGGGCAATCCTTCCGGTGACGATATGAACGGCATCGTTGCTTCCTTGATGCGATAAGTAGAACAGACCGGAATGTCTTCTGTAGAATAGAACAGGCAGGATGCCTGTTCTACGGTTTCCGGTCTTGAAAGAGCGATGTTGCATCCGCAACGCTGCGCGACATGAAACGCGCAGCGAAACGCCTCCCAATCTGCTATTCGATTAAACTGGAGCAGTTGCTAACTCTTTTTCGGCTGTTTCGGTTGCTTCTGGAGGAGTTTCTGCTTCCTTGTCCATGACGGCTCTTATCCTTTTAAACAAATCTACTTCTGTCGGTTCTTGGTCCGTTAATTTATCGTAGAAATAGTAGTCGGTAAACCGGCGTTTTTTGGGGAGGTATTTGTACTATCTAGTATTATCAACATCAGCAGTGTTGCGAACAACCAGATAAGACTGTCGAGGAATTTTTGAAGATATCGAACCTTACCAGCAGCCTAGATTTAATTGCCTGGTTGGATAATTTAAGCTAAAATAGATTGTTATAGCAATCCGTAGATCGTTCGGGGTCCAGAAACCCGGTTTCTCAAAGAAACCGGGTTTCTTAAAGATCGCCAAGGATCTACGCATTGCTATAAAAACGGGAAATATTAAGAGCGATCGCCCATCGCCAGAAACAACCAACCAAAAACAAACTCATGGAAAAACGACAACTAGGAAAAACCGACATCTACATCACCCCCATCATCCAGGGCACTTGGCAAGCGGGAAAAAGGGGTTGGGCCGGCATAGAAGATGAAGAAACCGTCAACGGCATCCGCGCTGCCGTCGATGCCGGAATCACGACCATCGATACTGCCGAAGTTTACGGCGAAGGTCACTCGGAAAGGATCGTCGGTCAGGCATTGGCCGGCCAGCGCGATCGCGTAGTTCTCGCCACAAAAGTTTTCCCCACCCACTTGAAATATCAGCAAGTAATAGAAGCTTGCGATCGCTCCCTCAAAAACCTCCAAACCGACTGGATCGATTTATACCAAATTCACTGGCCCTCGGGTAACTTTAAAAGCGACATCGTACCGGTCGAAGAAACCATGAAGGCCCTAAATAAATTAAAGGAACAAGGTAAAATTCGGGCCATCGGCGTTTCCAACTTCTCCCGCGCCGAAATCGAAGAGGCTGCCCAATACGGTCCCATCGAAAGCTTGCAACCGCCCTATTCCTTGTTCTGGCGGAAAGTCGAAAACGATGCCGCGCCCTATTGCATCGAAAACAACCTCTCAATTATCGCCTATTCTCCCTTGGCGCAAGGATTGTTAACGGGTAAATTCGGTCCCGACCATAAATTCGAGGAGGGCGACCATCGGGCATCGAACAAACTCTTTGCCGATAAAGAAAACTACGATCGCGTCCAACAAGCGTTAGAAAAACTCCGCCCCATTGCCGATCGCTACCAATGCACTCTCGCCCAACTCTCCCTGGCATGGTTAATTGCCCAACCGCGTTCGTCAGCGATCGCCGGTGCCCGCAATGCCGACCAAGCAACTTCCAACGCGAAAGCTGCCGAGGTCCAATTATCAGATGAAGACCTGGCAGCTATTGAGGCGATCGGGCGGATCGTTACGGATCCCTTAGACGACGATCCGTTAATGTGGATTTCTGATAAATAGAACCATTCGTAGTAATCGCTTTAGCGATTACTAATGTACTTTTAAAATCGCTTTAGCGATTACTACAAACAATCTATCCGAGTAAATCGACTAAACTGGTTTTGTCTTCGATGACAAAATCAGTGGCTTCTAATTCCGGTTTGCCCAAGACGCGGGCAAACCTTCCACCGTCGCCAAAACCGCCTTGGCCGCCGTTGGCGTTGTAATATAAATCCCCACTCTTCGAGTTGTAAAGGATTTTAGCGTCGCTGTTGGCCGCAGCCTTTTGACTATTAACTACTTCAAACTCTTCTATGACGCTAAAGCCTTCGCCGACGATGCTTTGGAGACCGTTAAAAGTATCTTTGTCGAGAATAATTTTATCCTCGTCGCCGTTGAAACCTTTGATGCGATCGCGCCCTATAGCGGCAATGTCAAAACCGTTACCGCCGCTAAATAAATAGCGATCGCGCCCGAGACCGCCTATCAGCAGGTCGTTACCTTTACCGCCGTCGAGGAGATCGTTGCCCGCGCCGCCTATTAAGCGATCGTTACCAACCTCGCCGACCAGAGCATCGTTACCCTTACCGCCGTTGAGGACATCGTTACCCTTACCACCGTAAAGGAGGTCGTTACCGCTGCCGCCATTGAGGATATCGCGATCGCCTTCGCCCTTGAGGATATCCCTACCGCCACCACCATTAATTCTGTCAACCCCCTTGCCGCCGTACAGCAGGTCGTTACCGCCTTTGCCGTTGATTATATCGTTGCCATCTCCGCCGTCGATGACATCGAAGCTATTTTTACCGTTAATGCGGTCCCTGTTACTCTCGCCATTAAGTACGCCAGGCAGGTCTAAATTAGCGACGATGGGTAATTTCGAGACAAATTCCGACACATCGTCGATTATCTTTGCTGCGTCTTGAAAACTTAGCTTGGTGTAATCAACACCATCTAGAACGTCGTAAATATTTACTAATTCCCCAGTGCCTTCTAGCAGATTAATTATCGCGTCGTAATCTACGACTTTTAGCGCCTCCCCAGATAAATCTAAAAGTCCTTTAACTAGGGTAAAACTGGTTTTAAAAGGAAGTTCGGTGATGCGATCTAGTATGAAATTAGGTATGGAAATATTATCTGTTAATGTGTCTAGCAAACCGCCTATTATGCCGCCAGACCTGCTTTGTATTCCTGTAGTTTCTGTTTCTATAACGACTGATTCGGTAGTTGCAGCAGTCTCTTCGGTAACTGTCATAATCGTCTCTCCCTGGATTAATAAAGGTAGATGGTAAGTAAAACAACTGAGGTTAATAAAACCCTTGTTGTTATCTTCCTCTTTCTATTTCCGGTGGGACTTTGGGAAAATCCGTAGGAATTTAAAAAAAAGAAGAAATACTTAACGACCGAAGCTTCGGTCGAAAGAAAAAACCCAGTTTGTGTTACAATACCTTCGCCAAAACAAAAAAGACCTTTTGTAGGTTGGGTGGAACGAAGTGAAACCCAACAAAATCGTTGGGTTTCGCTTCGCTACACCCAACCTACAAGTTTTAGGGCGAAGGTATTGTGTTAAAAACCGGGTTTATTCAGTTGTAATTGATGCCTAGATACTTAATGAATCTCTAAGCTGTGGGTTTGGATTCCTCTGTGGGACTTACTTCCGCAGTTGCGGTGTCGGTGTCGAGATCCGTTTCTGTTTCTTGGAACATTGCCAGGAACTTTTCTTGACCTTCAGTGGTGGCAGTTGCGGCAACCAAACCTTCGTAAGAGGAGAAGGACAGACCAGCAAAAAAGCGATCGCGCGCGGCCTTAACTCGTTCTTCTATTTCGGAAATTGGCATCGACTCATCCTCAACCCCAGTTGCAATTTCCACGCTAACAGGAATATGCCTGAGAGCTTTTTGCACGGCTGGTTTTTCCAATTCTGCTGTAAAATCTTCGAGGTTTTCAGCAGAAACTTGTAATACCAATTCCTCAATCAAACCAGAACTTTCCCAAACCTTCCAATCTTGGAGATAATTATTGTAAGCTTCCTCAGAAGGAAGGGAAGACAAAGAAATAATGCAGTTAGGATTGTACTCTTTAACTACCCAGAAAACCTGCCTCATAAAATCAGTAAGTTTTCCCGCACGCCACTTCACCCAATCAGCATCGCTAGCATTATCTGGCGGTTGTTGGCCAGAATTCTCGTCGCTGTATAGTTGTTTGGTAAAGTCGTCGTAACCAAACTCCACCGGCAAGCCAAAATACTGATTTAATTGAATCCCATCTACTTCATAATTGCTAACAACTTCAATCAGCAATTGTAGAAAGAATTGTTGCACTTGGGGATGGAAAGGATTCAGCCAATATTTATTCTCGTCATTATTGCTTCCTTCTACTATTTTAGAAGTGTCTTTACGACTGGTTAACCAATTGGATCGTTTTTCCGCCAAGGGGGAATTAGCCTTTAACTGAAAACCCTTTTCAAACCCGGGAATAACAGTCAAGTTTTTAGCCTCTTTCCGCGCGACAATTTCCGCCAAAGAAGTTTCATTAACATCGAGCTGCGGATGCAAAGAACCGCCGCCAACTCGTCCCATTTCCGCACTTTCGTAAAGGGTATAAGCACCATCCCAAACTGTGGGATAAACCGTATTAATTTGTAATTCGGCTAACTTATTTAAAGCCCCTTCTATCTCAGTTGCAGAAAACAAGACATCGCTGCTACTATTTGAGAGCCTAACGGACCTTGACTCACTCTCCCAACTCGGCGGCTCTATTTCTGCCTTAGCAATATACTTTTCTGGGACTTGGGAGTCGGAGCTTTTACCTTCAGCCACTAAAGCTAGAGACAAAAAAGCAGCTACTTCTGCTCTGGTAGCTTCTCTATTTGGTTCTAGAGATTCTACCTTGGGATAATTGACGACAATGCTTTTTTCTAATGCAGCCGCCACTGGAGAAATTCCATAATCGGGAATTTTTTCTGCGTCTTCAAAGACTTCGAGCGTTTTTTCTGCTTGCTGAGATGCTTCGTAGCCCAAACCATTAGCTAATGCCACTAATATTTGTACTTTAAGAATCTTTTTGTCTGGTTTAAAACTGCTATCTAGATAGCCGGTTAGAAAACCTTTACGATAAGCTTGCTCGATCGCTTCATTTGCCCAATAATCTGAAGCAACATCTGTAAATGTCAATGCCTCTCGAATTAGTGGTTTATCGGGAAAAGCTTTGTTGAGCAAAGCTGCAAATTCTGCCCGGGTAAGAAGTTCGTCCGGTTTAAAGGTGTTATCTTCGTAGCCGCTAATTATGTTACTATCGGCTAGTCTTTCTATGACGCTCTTTGCCCAATGATCTTCAGGAATATCAATGAAATTTGCCATGGTTATCTATCTTGTTATTGGTGTAGTAGTCTTAGAGGACAGTCTGTTCTGGATTATTCGCAGGCAACTAGAACGCATCAGTATGAAATGAATGTTTTCTAGTTTCTGTTTTTACTTCCTGGTCCTGCCCTTGAAAATATCCTTCGATCTCGCCACTGCTGATTCGGGATGCTTTCGATGAGGACTTTCCCCAGAAGACGCCCCGGGGAGGCAAACTCTATGCTTGAAAAGTCTTCTAGCGTCTAAATCTAGCGATGGAGCGTAATCGCTCTTTGCGATTTATAGACCCCGATCGCTAAAGGGATTACGCTCCATCAGTCGCTACATCTTTACCACTACCCAAAAATCTACGGTCGCCAAGAGGTCTATAGAAGAATGGCACAATATTTTTAACTTAACCTGGCAGTACATTCGAGAATCAACCTTTGGTTTTCTATGGCATAAGGTTGAATTTCTAAAGCTTCCCGAAAAGCTCGAATTGCTTCTCGATATTGCCCCAGGGCAGCATAGCACAATCCCAAACCGTGGAGGGCCCCAAAATGCACTGGGTTAAGTTTTACGACCATCTGACAATCTCTGATGGCTTTTCTATAGTTTCCAATGCTATAATAAAGCACTGCTCTTCGGTTCCAGGCTTCGGCAAAATCGGGCAAATCTTCGATTAATTGGCTTAAGATTGTTTCAGCTTTTTCGACGCTGCCTGCTTCTAGGAAACTGTTAGCAGTTTGAATTGCTTCTAATCCTAACATTCCTTTTTGTCCGAACCAAATTTGCCATAGTTTTTCCGTTGCCCGAAGGCGGATTGCTTCTTCGGGATTTTTGAGGTCTTCTAATAAGGGTGTTATTGTTTCTGAATCCATGACGTTCGCCTTAATTAATAATGAGGAGACTAAAGAGAGATGGAGGATAATTCGGGAGCATCCCATATTTGTAAAAAAACCAAAAAATCAATTATTTTTGTCAGTTGGTAGAACAGGCGTCTCGCCTGTT
>CALKCV010000301.1 GCA_938083405.1 uncultured Microcoleaceae cyanobacterium
CGAAACCCAACATAAGGAAAAGACCCGAACGGCCACCCTTTGGGATGCGGTTCTAGTCTTTTTGTTGGCTTGGGCTTTGCTCCACCCAACCTACGAATGGTATTTTGTCCTAAAAAGGCGAAGGTATTGTTGGAAAAACCCGGTTTCTGAGACAGCCTAAAAATAGGATTTCTCGAAAACGCTTACTCGTTACTAATTCTCAACAACTTTTGCCGTTTCATCTGTTCTCGTTCCACCGCTTCAAATAATGCCATAAAGTTACCTTCTCCAAAACCTCGCGCTTGTTGTCTGCGATCGATTATCTCGAAAAAAAACGTCGGTTCCCCAAAAAGAGGTCGAGTAAATATTTGTAGCAACAAAGCATCAAACTTATCCTCTTGCCAATCAACTAATATTTGCAAATCGATAATCTCTCGCCACTCTTCAGCAGATAATATCGAACCAAATTCATCTTTTCTTCGCTGTAATAATAAATCGTAGTAACTAGAAGGAACTGATAAAAATGAGACTCCATTCTGGCGCAGACGACGGACTATTTTAGTAATATTATTTGTTTTTATAGCTAAATGTTGGATGCCGGGGCCGCGATTTGCATCTAAAAATTCTTGTATTTGGGAATTAGCAGAAGTCGGTTCGTTAACTGGTAATTGTGCTTTGCCGTCTGGATGAATTAATACTTGAGAATACAATCCCGATCGCCCTGTTTTAATGTTAAATTTTTGCTGTCTCTTAAAACCAAGGGTTTCTTCGTAGAAAGTTAACGCCCGTTCTAAATCTCCAGCAGCTACGTTTAATACTGCATGATCTATGGCAGCAAAATCGAGAGAGTCGGTCAAGAAACCCGGTTTCTCAGAGGGAGTTAGTGGTTCTATTTCTTCTACCAAAGTATGAGTTAAAGAACCCCAACCAGCAATTTTCGCCCGCTTCAAATATCCCGTCGCCGTTTGCTCTTGTCGAACTGGTTCTAATACTTTCCCACCAGCATCGGTGACTTTTTTTAATACCGAGTCTAGATCCCGTACCCGAAAACCAACGTCGGCGACTCCCGGTGGATGGAATTTGAGATATTCGGCAACCGGACTCCCCCCATTGAGATACTCCGAAAGCATAAAGCAAATGCCACCGTTGTAGATCGCTTCCGTACGGGTGTCGTCGGTAGCGATCGCTTTTGCCGGTCGAAAACCCATTCGGTTAACGAACCAGTCGCGCCAGGCGGCGGCATTTTGGAGGTAGAAATGAATGCGATCTATTTCCATAAGTAGTTCGATCTGCTTTTGGGGGATTGATTTTCATCCGTTTTATTGTAACCGCGATCGCTCTTCCTACTAAACTTCCTCTTGGCAGTTATACCGCTCTTTTTTTTCCGTTTCGCTGCCCCACATTAAAAGCGCAGCGTCGCGAATGCCTTCGCACTTTTCTCCCAGGAGCAGATCGCGCTATAATAACATATCATTATTTTTTTGTCAACCCCCAATTTAGCCATCGCTCCCGCTGCCTTACTGGGACCGGGAAAATTTGACTACAATAGGCACAAGCATCCAATATCAAGTCACATTAAATGACCGCGTGGAAAAAAAGAAGGTCAAAAACGCAAAGCCAGTAAAATCAATGGTTGTTAGCCCAAGACCCAATTATTAATTATTAATTATTAATTATTAATTGATATAAGCCGTCTCAAACTACAGGAAAAAATTAAAATGACTCTAACAGGATATCCAAATTTAGAATCAATTTTACCAACCCCAGAAGAAGCCAAAGAAGCCAAAATTAGCACGAAGATTTTGGCATCGTATTTAGAAAATAACCAAACTCCCGAAAGCCCGAAATTGATAATAGATGAAACAGAGGGAAAAGCGATCGCCATTCCACCCGCCGCCTTACCATTATTAGTCGGAATTTTATCGCAGTTAAGCCAGGGCAATACAGTTAAATTAACTCCCATTACCAAAGAACTGGCAGACTATCAAGTAGCGGATATTTTAGGAGTTTCCCGTCACTATGTCTGGGAATTAATGAACTCGGGAAAAATTCCTTACAAGATAGTAAGAAATATCCGCAGTATGCTATATGAAGATGTCATGGAGTACAAACAGCGAACTTACGAAGAAGCTCAAAAGGCACTGGATGAAATGGTCGCTGAAGCAGAAGCAATGGGTTTATACGATTAAAAAATGGCAAATTTAACAGTTGTTTATGATGCAAATGTCTTGTATTCGGCAGTGCTTCGCGATTTTTTTGTAGAACTGGCATTAACCGAAGCAGTTGAAGCTAGATGGACGGAGGAAATTCACTCGGAGTGGATGAGAAATGTTTTAGCAAATCGTCCAGACATTACGCGCGATCGCCTCACCAGAACCAAAAATTTGATGGATTTTTATGTAACAAATTCTCTAGTAACTGGTTATGAAGAAATAATTCCGCAATTGCAACTTCCAGATGCGGGCGACCGGCACGTTTTGGCGGCAGCAATTCGTTGCACTGCTAGTCGAATAATAACTTTTAATCTCCGAGATTTTCCTTCTGAGGTACTTGCACCCTATGACCTCAAAGCACAACACCCAGATGATTTTGTGCTAGATTTGCTGATAATTAACCATAAAGCAGTTTGTCAAGCAGCAGAAAGACAGCGCCGAAGACTAAAAAACCCCCCTAAAACAATTGATGAGTATTTGGCAACTTTAGAACAACAAGGACTTATTCAATCTGCTGCTTTAATGCGGCAATTATGTTATCAAAATTAGTCAGTTATAGCAATCGGCTTTCTCAAGTTGTACAATAAGAACTGGGCAATGGCAGGGAATTGACCCGATGCTATTTGATAAATCGTTTAGGATTACTAAAGCCGTCTCAAACTACAGGAAAAAATTAAGATGACCCTAACAGGATATCCCAACTTAGAATCAATTTTACCAACCCCAGAAGAAGCGAAAGAAGCCCAAATTGGTACGAAGATTTTGGCATCGTATTTAGAAAATAACCAAACTCAAAAATCGGCGAAATTAATAATAGATGAAAAAGAGGGAAAAGCGGTCGCCATTCCACAGGCAGCCTTACCATTATTAGTAGGGATTTTATCGCAGTTAAGCCAGGGCAATACAGTTAAATTAACTCCCATTACCAAAGAACTCGATATTTATCAAGTTGCCGATATTCTCGGAACGAGCGATCGCTATATTTGGGAGCTACTAGATGCTGGAAAAATTCCTTACCAAATAGTTGACAATTGTCGCAGGATGCTATACGAAGATGTTATGGAATACAAACAGCGAACTTACGAAGAAGCTCAAAAAGCACTGGATGAAATGGTCGCTGAAGCAGAAGCAATGGGTTTATACGATTAAAAATGGCAAATTTAACAGTAATTTATGATGCTAACGTCTTATATTCGGCAGTGCTTCGCGATTTCTTTGTAGAACTGGCATTAACCGAAGCAGTTGAAGCTAGATGGACGGAGGAAATTCACTCGGAGTGGATGAGAAATGTTTTAGCAAATCGTCAAGACATTACACCAGAACGCCTCACGAGAACCAAAAACTTGATGGATTTTTATGTACAAAATTCTCTGGTAACTGGTTACGAAGAAATAATCCCGCAATTGGAACTGCCGGATCCAGGCGATAGGCACGTTTTGGCGGCAGCAATTAAATCGCGGTCGAGATTTATTATTACTTTCAATATTAGAGACTTTCCCGTTCAGTCCCTAGCAATTTATGACATTCAGGCATTGCACCCAGATAACTTTATTCTACGTTTGCTGACAATTGACCGTAAAGCAGTTTGCCAAGCAGCAGAAAAACAGCGTCGAAGGCTAAAAAATCCTCCCAAAACAATTGATGAGTATTTGGCAACTTTAGAAGAACAAGGACTTATTCAATCTGCTGCTTTAATGCGGCAATTATGTTATCAAAATTAAGCGCACAGACCGGAATGTCCGTTCTACAAATTACGGAATTAGGAAAATAGTAGCGAAGGCCAGGTAAAACTCCCAGTGGGAAAAAGGCCATAAATTCAAAAGTTTCCATAAAGCCAAACTTTTTATATAATGAATTCTCAATCGATGCGAGAGAATTCCCAACTCATGGCTGAAATCCCCCAATCTTCAGAAGAACTGGTGGAGGCCCTAAACGGCCTCCAAGACATAACCTTCGAGCTACCAGACCCAGAAGATGAACAAATAACCGATCTGGACTTTGAACAGGCAGTGGATGTAGCCTGGAAAGTTTGCGATCGCTACGACCTCCAAACAGACATCTGGCGGGGCCGCATACTGAGGATTATCCGCGATCGCGAGAAAAAAGGCGGCGAAGGACGCGGCAGCGGTTTCTTAAACTGGCTCAAAGAGCGGGAAATAGGCAAAAGTCAAGCCTACTCTCTCATCGAACTTGCCAACAGCGCCGACACCTTAATCGGTGAAGGACTGCTAGACCTAGACAGCATTAACAATTTCAGCAAGCGGGCCTTCGTGGAAACTGCTAAGTCAGCCCCAGAAATACAGCAGATGGTCGCGGATGCCGCCAAAAAGGGCGATCGCATCACCCGCCGCGAAGTCAAACAACTTGCCGACGAGTGGACGGCCATGAGCTCGGACTTGCTCCCTAGCGAAGTAAGGGAAAAAGCGGCAACGGGAGCCATGCCACCTCGGTATTTGGCACCTCTGGTAAAGGAAATGGAAAAGTTACCAGATATCCACCAAACAGCTATTAAAAAAGAAATCGCCGACAGCCCCGACGTAGATACGGTCAAACAAATGACCTCCGATGCCCGCAATTTGGCTAAATATTTGGACGCAGCGGCTAAAGTCCAAGCTTTGAACGAGTCGGCTTTGGACATGGAGATGGCATTGGAGGAGGCTTTGCGTTTGGAATGCGTTAACGTCGTGGCAGATCTAGTCAAGCAGGCCGCCCTCTTGGAGACGACGGCGGCTAAAGTTTATACCACTTGGAAGCGAGTGGGCAGTTTGGCGGAGCGACTCTTCGTCGATACTGGGGCCAGCACCCCGAATTTACGACTTTTGCTCGGATGTCTGGACAAAATCTCGGGTAATACCATCGAGGTGGATCTCAGCGAAATCGGCGATCGCGTCATTCGCCTCCAAATCTTGTCCGAGGGTAAAGAGTAGCGATCGCTCTTATTACTTATTTGTCATTTGCAAGGAGGGCAAAACAATGGTCCCAGCAAAACTACTTTCTTCTTTACAAGAACTCGACCGTGCAGATAAATTCTATATCGTGCAGGTTTTGATTTCAGAACTAGCCAAACAAGAAACAAACCCGATCCAGCCAGGACAATCTTATCCTGTTTGGTCGCCAAACGATGCTTTTGAAGCGGCAGACACAATGTTAAAAGTCCTACAAAATACCAAGAATCAAGCTCGTGACCAATAGCGAACTATATCAATTTAGCAGTACCGACCCTAAATTTGCTGAGGCAGCTTTTCTTCCATATCTTCCTCTAACTCTAATTAATCAGCAAAGTTTTATTGCTACATCTGGGTTATTAGACACT
>CALKCV010000302.1 GCA_938083405.1 uncultured Microcoleaceae cyanobacterium
CGCCCTGACGTGAATAACTGGCAGATAATCAACCCTCAAACATTTTTGCCACAACAGGGCCCACTTCCTTTGAGATATATACCCGTGACTAAAATAGGAAGGCATCACCATCGCCAAAACATGAAGATGCGGGTGAGCGGATATCCCATCTTGACCCATCGTCACCTCTACAGACTTAACCCACCCCTTTCCAGGCCATATCTTTAACTCTTTCAAGCGCTTAAAACCTTTGTTCGTCATATCTATGGTTTGTCGCAAATTCCCTATTCGGCAGTTTTTCACAGTTAGCGTAATAAATATCCAGCGGTATTTAGGATAATCCGCTACCACTTTGGGGATAATTTTGTAAGCCTTAGCTTTCCACATCAGAGAGCGTCGCCACTGGCAAATAGGACAATGACGAACCCTACAAAATCTGGCATCCGATAGCCTTAATTTAAGAGTATCCTCAGAAGGTTCCCTCGTCAGGTGAAACTCCAGTAATTCCGCACACTTACTCACTCGTTGAGCGTAACGATTAAAACTGCCTTCGCCCCCACCTGCATAGTTTTTTGCCACTAAATCGGCATTAGCTCTGTGTTTGTCCCACACCTTGCCTTCTGAAGACAAATCGGACAAATTGAATGAATCTGTATTATTTGGCGATCGCCTCGGCAACGATTTCCCTGAAGCCTTATCTGACACAAAACCTCCCGATCTATTCCTAACAAAACAACAGTATATCATTCTCGCCAATACTCGGGCTTATTTAGCGCCGATGCGCAAATAACCTTGCCGCGAACAGAGCCAATTACCCCAGCAGAAAGCTCTCGAACCATCCAGGCATCTGCATTCTTCTCTGGAATGGGATAAGTGGCCTCAAATCCCAGACGGCCTGCGGGTTGGAACCCATGACGTGGATAGTATTCTGGATATCCCAGGACGAATACCAGACCTACTCCCGATTTCGATAGCAACTGCAATCCTTCTTCGATGAGCTTGCCGCCAATTCCTTGCTTTTGAGAGTCGGGCACTACTGCTAATGGAGCTAAAATTGCTGCTTTCTGGGAACTGTTGCTCAGACGTACCTTTGTAAATAATATATGTCCCACGGGGCGATCGCCTTTTAAAGCCAGCAGAGATAAAAGAGGTTTCGCGGTAGGGTCTTCTAAAAGCTCCCTTACTAATTCTGCCTCGTTATTACCACCAAAAGCCGATCGTTCGACAAGTAGTACATCGTTTAAATCTGACTCAGAAGCTTTTCGTATATCCATTTATATTTTTCCTTATTGTCTATTGCTAGCTCCCCCCTTACTTAATTATTCCCAATTACCCATTACCCATGACTATTTTTCTCTTTTGTAAATAAAAATATGCAAACCGCTACCCGAAGTAGGATTGAAAATAGCATCGGTTTGAAAAAGTTCCCAACCATCATCGCCCAAATTATTTAAAGCCCTCTCTAAAACATCCCGTTCTGGATCGCTGCCCACAAAACCGGGAGTGTAAGTAATTTTATATTCATATTTGTTCCCTCGACGGCTTAACTTTTCGGGAATATCTAACTCCATCATCGGTTCGGCAGTATTCGATTCCATTTCTGGGGCGACTTCCGTAGTAATTGCCAAACTTCGCGTCGGCAAAAATACTAAAGCCGTCGTTAAAAAAATAATCGCTAAATTCAGCACGATTAAATTAAAAACAATCAGTTTCTTAAGGCTTAAATTTTTCATTTCCTCAATTGTTAATTATTAATTATTAATTATTAATTGTTAAGGGGTATAACCCCTCATATAAGTAAATAGTTCTTCCTCATCGACTCAATATTAACAAATAAAAAAAGGGTTGTCAAGGGGTTTAGCAAAAAAGTTTTTTCCAAGCTCGTAGTAATCGCGCTTTGCGATAAAAAGAGCCAATCGAATCAACGCGATTACTACGAACTGGCGCTACAATCAAACGCAAACTCAAATCTCTTACTAAAAATGCGTTGTTTGAATTGTCACCAAGACGGTCTCCCCTTGGATACCGAAATTTGTCCGAGTTGTAACGTACATATCCAGTCGTTGATGCGGGACGTCCTGCCACCGGCGAGTAGGCTTCGCGCTGGAACTTATCAGATAGATTATGCTCTGGGGCGGGGCAGTTTTGGGGTGACTTATCGAGGTCATCATACTTTATTGGAACAGTTGGTCGCCATTAAAGAATTTTTTCCCAAAACTTGCGCCCTCCGCAACCCGACTACGGTCGGGTTTACTATTCCTTGGAATCAAGGGGAGGTTTTCCAAAAATGGCCCGCCGACTCTATCGCTCTTTGCGATCGCTACGAACGAGAGCTAGTTTAATAAAAGGAAGAAACACTAATGACAGAAAATCAAAATCGACCCAGAGAATACGATGCCGTTTTAGGCGGTAAAAATCCGCCTCCAGTTAATGCTGCGGTTTTGGGCGGTATCGAATCCGTGAAAAGGCGTTTGACTGCGGCCGATGAATTAGTGCGTCTGGGTGCAGTTCGAGATGCGATGAAATATGGGGAAGCGGGGTTGGATTTAGCGATCGCCTCTTTAGACGATGAATCTCCGCAGGTTCGACGAACGGTTGTAAAATGGCTCAAAAAAAAACTGAGCCATCCAAAAGTTAAAACCCTTTCAGCTAACAATAAATTAATCGAAATTTACCCTCAAGAGTTTGAGACTGTTAAGGTTAA
>CALKCV010000303.1 GCA_938083405.1 uncultured Microcoleaceae cyanobacterium
TTCGTAGTAATCGCTTTAGCGATTCATCTTTATAAATCGCTAAAGCGATTACTACGAACTATCCCAAGATTACGGCATCAGATAGCGCAACTTAATTTCTGTCTGGGTATTTTCCTTGACCTCAAACATTGCCTCATCAAAAGATGGCGGCCTCACGCTCAAGTTAGGATTATTGGAAAAGCAAAAACCCTCCACCGGAACCCCGAGCAAACCCGTATCCAGTTTCAGGTTATCGTTTTCGTCGTGGTAGCAGGCGATCGCATAACGTCCTGGGGGCAGGCTGACAAGGAGCTTGACGCTACCTTTTTCCGCTTGCACCCGCTCTCCTTGTAGCTCCTTTCCTTCTTGTAAAAAGCCTTTAGCATCGTCGAATATGCCGAAAGCAATATGTCCGCGATCGCTAGCGATATTTTCCACTGTTACGGTAAGGGTGAAATTAGCATCGTTCTGTGCTGCCACGCTGGCGGGAAATAATCCCGACAGCATCAAACATAATACGAGATTCAAATGTTTTAACATGGTGTTTATTTGATTAGATATGGGTTCGCGATCGTTCTTTTGCATCGTTCGTAGTAATCGCTTTAGCGATTCATATATCTAAATCGCTAAAGCGATTACTACAAGCAAGTTAGGTAAAATCCCTAACTAACCTTAGTCAACTTCGTCCCGCACTTATAACAAAAATTAGAGATAGTCGGATTTTTAGCCCCACAGTTAGTGCAAAAAATCGACTCTTGCGGCGACACATTCGCCTTTTTCGCCATCGGTTTTTCCTCTGGGGCAACTTCCTGCTTTTTCTCAACCGACTCTTTAACTTCTCCCCCCACCAAAAGCTTATACTCCTCGATCGCTTTCTCCACTATTTTCGCTTCCCGCTTGTAAATCAAACTATCCTTTCCCCCCTGCTTTTCTAACTCCAATTCCCGCGACCCTAAATAAGCCATCAACTGGGAGTATAGCTGCCGTTTTTGCTGCTGGGTTTCTGCCCCGTTCAACTTCTGCCTTACCTGGCGGTCTATCTCCTCGCGATCGCCCCGACAAGCATCCACATCCAATACTTGCACCGCCTCTTCCCAAGTCGAAGCGATATCAACATTCACAAACCCGATCGCCGAGTTTCGAGTATAGCGAATAACCTGTTCCTTGGTACTGCGATTTTCGCGCCATAGCAACACCTCAAGCGATCGCCCCTTCACCACCAACTCGTAAACCTCCGGGTTATCCGGGAACACGTCCCAGAATGGGGGTTCCTTCTGGATGTGAACCGGTATGGGCAAATCCTTACTCTCCCCGCGCAACCGGGCCCGCTTCGCTTCTATAGTTTGTCCCTTCCAATCTTGATAAGACTTGCGCAACTCCCCCATGCCGTCCAGACACCGCAAAGAAAAACCGCCCTTTTCTTGCACGAAAACGATCCGATGGCGTTCTTCTTCTCCCAAAGGCGTCACCGCATCCCTGCTTCCTACCCTTTCTTCCAACAACGGCAATAACTTCCTCGCCGCCGGGTCCGTGGCATCGCGCCCGCCGACGATCGCCACTTTGCTATTAGTCGCGGGGGTAAACCCGGCATCCTTGCCCGAGAGGACGGCCTGGTTCAACAATATTAACGGTTGGGACTTATTGTAGGCGATGCGAATGCGGTCGCGGATTTCCGTTTGGTCGTTGTTGAATATCTTAAAAATGCGATCGCTTGCTGACAATTCCCGCTTTAACTTGCTGCTGTTGGGGGCATTGATAATAACCCCGCGCGCCTTCATTGCCACAATTTCCTTAAAATCCTCGTCCTGCACGTCCGGCAACTCCTGCACGTCGAACAATTGCATCGCCTCGCTGGCGGCGCGGTTTTGCTTCCACAGGGGACTGGCATCGGTCAAAACTTTCTCCGATAAAACGGCGCACAAACCGTCCAAACCTAACTGATACTTGCTTTTATTCCCCTCGCTGGCGATGGCGTTTTGTTCGATGAGGTCGTAGTATAAATCGTTCAACTCTTGCCGGTCGTAAAGTTTGATGCCATTAATAATTAAAGCATCGGCGCGATCGGCGTTATTATCCGCTTCCTTCTGGAACTCGTCGCGCCACTGGCGCAACTTTTGATTTAACCGGACGAAGCGCCTTTCTAATATTTCCAAATGTTCCAAGAGGCGAGCGACGACATCCAATCCTAAAAACCGCGCTTTGCGTTGAATAGTTGCGATTAAACTCCCTTCCAAACCCCTCAAAGCTTCGGCGGAATATTCCTCCATTTGCGCTTGTTTTGTCAGACCAAATTTGTTTTTAAAATGTTCGATGTCTTGGAGAGAATCTTCGTATTGCTTCCGCCGCTTTTCTTCGTTTTGGCTCCAGACTTTATCTATTTCCCTGCGAAACTTTTCTGCGGAGGAGTTAAGTATTTGGCGGACGTTGCTAATAAAAGCATCGGCAAATTTCGGCCCTCGGTTCCGGTCTTCTATAATCCGATAAAATTCTTCCTCCAGAGCAATTTTTCCTTGGCGAACTATGCGATCGCGATTGTCGTACATTTTTAAGAAAAAGTCGCCGTGGGACCGTTCGTCGGGGCTTAATTCTCGCAAATGATTGGATTTATATTCGTCAACTGTTAGAGTTAAATAATCGGTTAATTCTAAAATTTTTCCTTTTTCCGAACCAATTACTCCACCCACTCCCTGTTGGGTGCATTGCAATAATTTTTCTTTAGCGATTTCGTCGCGGATGCCGTTAACAAAGCCTTGAATTTCTGCTAAATAAGACTTATCTCCAGCAGCGGATAAATCTGTTATTAATTCCATATCGGTCAGCCGCATCCGCTTGAAAATATCGTTATTAATTAACTCAAACACTTGGGGCGGTAACCGAACTTCTTCGTTTAACCACCAGTTCATAAAATCCGCCGCCAAACGATTAGATAAAGAAGCGCGAATTTGAGCGATGGGAATTTCCATAGTCGATAAACCAAAGCTCATAAAATTCTTAGGATAACCGCGCCCGCCGGGGTCAGCTTGGGCCCAAGCGCTTTTAATATTATCCCGAATAGAGCGTTTGTGCGGGGCGAAATCTGAGGTTAAATCGAGGAAGATATTTTGAGCGATTAATTCCCGCAATTGGTCGAGGGTAAATTCGCTTTCGCCGTTTTTAGTTCCTACTAAATAAGTAAAGTCATAAGGGGGGCGTTTTTCCCTAATTTCGTCTAAATTGGATTGACTGAATTGAGTTATGTATTCCGTGCGGTAGTCGGAAAAATAGTTTAATTCCATGAGGGCTGCATAGCCGTTTGCTAAGACGCGATCGCCTACATTTATGCCAGAAAATGCTTCTGGCATGGGAACTATTGCTGTTATTAAAGGGCTCCCTTGCGCCTTGAGCCAATGACGGACGGAATAGCCAATATCTATTAGCATTCCGCTGCCGGTTCCGCCAGAAAGGGAACCGACCAGGAAGACGTTTATGCTGCTGGTGGGGACTTTGATGCCGTATTTATCCAGCATCAAATTTTCGTTACCTTTGACGCGATCGAGGGCATTTTCAAAAGCTGTTTTAATGTTATGATAATTGCAGAAATAAGCAAAGCGACCGCAACCGCGAATTTGTCCCGCCCCTGCTTCTAAGGCGCCAATATTTCTTTCTAATTCGGAAGGAAACCACTTTTCGATCCAGGGATAATTCTGCATATTAGTAGTCATATCCCTAACTTGTTTGCCGCTGACTGCTGCCCAATATTTTTCATTATCTTTAAAAGCGGAACCTGCTGCGGTGGGATTAGTTACTTTATATTCTTTATCGGTGTCAATAATTAAGAAACTAATAATGGGAAAATTCCGCAAATTCCCATAAGTTTCTTCTACTAACCTGCGAACTCGCGACAAGACTTCATGTCCGGTACCGCCTACTCCGACAAAGATTGTCGGCACCATACTTTTTTCTTCTACGGGCATTTTTTCCTCCTAGTTCCTTAAAATTAG
>CALKCV010000304.1 GCA_938083405.1 uncultured Microcoleaceae cyanobacterium
CCCCGCCGCGTCGGCAATAGTTTTAAGATAATATTTTTGCAACCAATTCCTAGCAAAAGGGTTAGGAGTTCTAATAATTAAACAGTCATTTTCTAACTGTTCTGGACTTGCAGTTTTTATCCATGTTTCAAAAGTCGGCCGCGAGAGTTCTACTTGCAGAATTTCTAATACTTTTTCCCAGAATTTTTCTAATTTCATTTCCACGGCTCGCCTCTTTAAGCAATTAATAATTAATAATTAATAATTAATAATTATAGGATTTACATACTCGTTATGAATAGTTTGGATTGGAATACAGATTTGACAAAAAATAAATTTAATGGTAAAAGAGAAAATCGACCGACAATCCAATTTAAAGAGCGAAACGCCCCCTTGAGGACAAACGGGTTCAAAAACTATCCCGTAAGAGGATAATATTAACACTTAATCCATTAAACCAAGCTAACCAGTTAAAATGGCACAAACCTTACTATTTAACGCCTTGCGCGAGGCCCTCGACGAAGAAATGGGCCAAGATTCCACAGTTTGCGTAATGGGCGAAGACGTGGGACATTACGGCGGGTCTTACAAAGTCACCAAAGGCCTTTACGACAAATATGGCGAATTGCGAGTCCTAGACACCCCCATCGCCGAAAATAGCTTCACCGGCATGGCCGTCGGAGCCGCTATCACCGGCCTGAAACCGATCATCGAAGGCATGAATATGGGCTTTTTGCTCTTGGCCTTCAACCAAATTGCCAATAACGCGGGAATGTTGCGCTACACCTCTGGCGGCAACTTCAAGATTCCTATGGTCATTCGCGGCCCAGGAGGAGTCGGTCGGCAATTGGGCGCGGAACACTCCCAAAGACTCGAAGCATATTTCCAAGCAGTGCCCGGTTTAAAAATCGTGGCTTGTTCGACTGCTTATAATGCTAAAGGATTATTAAAAGCAGCTATCCGCGATGAAAATCCGGTGTTGTTCTTCGAACACGTTCTTCTTTATAACCTCAAGGAAGATTTGCCAGAAGAAGAATATGTATTGCCATTAGATAAAGCAGAAGTATTCCGAAAAGGTAAAGACGTTACTATTATTACCTATTCGCGAATGCGACACCACGTCATCCAAGCAATTCAAAAGTTAGAAAAAGAGGGTTACAATCCAGAGGCGATCGATTTGATATCTCTAAAACCTATGGATTTGGAAACGATTGGCGAATCTATCCGCAAAACCCATAAAGTAATTATTGTGGAAGAGTGCATGAAAACTGGCGGCATTGCGGCGGAGTTAATTGCTTCGATTAACGATAATTTCTTCGACGAACTAGACGCGCCAGTGTTGCGTTTATCTTCTCAGGATATTCCCACTCCTTATAATGGCAATCTCGAAAGATTGACCATCGTACAACCAGAGCAAATCGTAGAAGCTGTTAAAAAAATGGTTGGAATGCAGGTTTGATTTGTTGTAAATTAACAATTAACAATTAATGGTTAATTGTTAATTGTTAATGGTTAATTGTTAATTCCCAAAAATTACCTAAATCATGCGCAAGCAAAATTCATACATAGCCCTAATTGTAGTTTTAGTAATAGCAGCGATCGTAGCCCTAACCCAGTTTCCTTTGCGACTGGGATTAGATCTAAGAGGCGGTTCGCAACTGACCATTCAACTGCAAACTTCCGCCGAAGTTCCCGAGATAGACGATCGCGTAATGGAAGGAGTCCTCACCATTGTCGAGAGACGAGTCAACGCCTTGGGAGTCTCGGAGTCGGTGGTACAGAGTTTGGGAGAAGACCAAATTTTGGTGCAACTCCCCGGAGTCAGCGACCCAGAACAAGCGGAACGAGTTTTAGGCGGTACCGCCCAACTCGATTTTCGCGAACAACTCGCGGGCAGCGAAGACCAATTCCCCATAGAATTTCAAATCCAACGGCAACTGGTGGCAGAACAGCAGTTCTTACAAAATACCGAGGATGAGGAGGCGATCGCCAAAAATGCCGAATCCCTGAAAAAGGCAAACGAGGCGATCGCCCTACTCTACAAAGAACCAACCCTCAGAGGTCAAGACCTGACAGATGCCTTCCCCGAACCAGTCCAAGGGGGCACTAACTGGAACGTCGGCTTAGAATTTAGTTCCGAGGGAGGAGAGAAATTTGCCGACCTCACCAGAAACCTAGCAGGCACCGGACGCACTATCGGCATTTTCCTAGACGACGAACTCATCAGCGCCCCTACCGTCGGCGTGGAATTTGCCGAAACCGGCATTAGTGGCGGCAGGGCAATTATTCAAGGTAGATTTAGCACCCAAGAAGCGAACGATTTAGCAGTGCAGTTGCGCGGTGGCGCGCTGCCGGTGCCGGTGGCGATTATCGAAAACCGGACTGTGGGCGCGACTCTGGGGCGAGATAGCATCCAGCGCAGCGTTTATGCCGGTTTGGCCGGTCTGGTTTTGGTGTTAATCTTTATGGTGGTCTATTACCGACTGCCCGGAGTCATCGCCGATGCCGCCCTCGCCATTTACGCTTTGCTGACGATCGCCTTCTTTGCCATGGTAGGCGTAACTCTGACTTTGCCGGGTATTGCCGGTTTTATCCTCAGTATCGGTATGGCGGTGGATGCTAACGTGCTGATTTTTGAGCGGACTCGGGAAGAGTTGCGAGCGGGTAAGAGCCTTTATCGTTCCGTGGAGTCGGGATTTTATCGCGCTTTTTCTAGTATTTTGGATGGCAACGTTACGACTTTAATTGCCTGCGCGGCATTGTTCTGGTTGGGCACCGGTTTGGTAAAAGGTTTTGCCCTGACTCTGGGGATAGGAGTATTGATGAGTATGTTTACGGCAGTTACTTGCACTCGTACTCTACTATTTTGGGCGATCGGACTGCCTAATTTTCGCAGGCCGGAATTATTCTGCCCCAATTTGACTAAGGCAACTTCTTAGGGAATTGTTGGTTGTAGTTGTAGGGGGCGCGCCGCGCAAGTAGTAGTTGTAGTAGTTGTAGTAGTAGCTCGACACAGCTAAAGTGGTGGGTAAACTTCCATCGGGCTTGCTTCGTAGTAATCGCAAAGCGCGATTTATAGATATCAATCGCTTTAGCGATTACTACGAACTTTGGCTTTACCCACAATTTTAGCCTAGACGCGCTAGTAGGGTGCGCACCGCGCACCGCGCAAGTAGTTGTAGGGTGCGCGGTGCGATCGCTACTCATTGAGGCCTAATTGGGAAAATGTTAATAGACTCTCAACCATTAATTCAGTGGTGGTGCGCGGTGCGCACCCTACTTATTAAGCCCTAATTGTTAATTAAAAACTATGAAACTGAATGTAATCAAAAAGCGATCGCTCTGGTGGAGCATTTCTGCTGCCATAATTCTAGCAGGGATCGTATCTATGGTCATATCCTGGACCAAACCAGAGATCGGCGCTCCCTTGCGGCCGAGTCTGGACTTCGTTGGCGGGACTAGGCTGCAACTGGAACTCGACTGCACCGAGACGGTTAGCTGCACCGAAGCCATCGACGTGGCTGAAGTCAGGCAAATAATGACCGATCTCGATTTGGGCAATAGCAGCATCCAAGTGGTAGGAGAAGAAAAACACGCCCTCGACTTGCGCACCAAAAGCTTAGATGTGGATGCCCGCACCAACCTAGTTAGCGCTTTAACCGAAAGATTTGGCAGTTTCGACCCGGACTCTACCCAAATAGATACGGTCGGTCCGACTTTGGGACGGCAGATCTTTATTTCGGGGTTGAAAGCGCTTTTGGTAGCATTTACCGGCATTACTCTTTATCTAACTTACCGGTTCAAATTTGACTTTGCCGTATTTGCCTTCGTTGCCCTGTTCCACGACGTGTTGGTAACTGTGGGAATTTTCTCAATTCTCGGTTTGACTGCGGGAGTGGAAGTCGATAGTTTGTTTTTAGTTGCCTTGCTGACGATTATCGGATTTTCTGTTAACGACACCGTGGTAATTTACGATCGCGTCCGGGAATCCATCAAACGCAGTCCCGGGGAAACCATTGATAATATTGTCGATGATGCGGTCAATCAAACTTTGGCGCGATCTATTAATACGACGGTGACAACTTTACTGCCGCTGTTAGGGATTTTGATATTTGGGGGCGAAACTTTGAAATTTTTTGCCCTAGCTCTCATTCTGGGCTTTATCGCCGGTTCTTACTCCAGTATTTTTATCGCCAGTACCATGTTAGCTTGGTGGCGCGATCGCCGAGGTCAGTCTATCCCCAACCCCATTGTCGAAACCCCAGAAGAGGAAGCCGGAGAAAATCCCCAACTAGCAGATAGTTAGCCAACAACCAACCATGAAAGACGATCCGACATTTAAAACCCAAGTCCAAAGGCTCTACCAACTTAACGTTTATGCTAGATGGTTGGTAGTTAGTTTGCTGTGGCTAACCGTCGCGCCGTGGAGTATTTGGACTTTGCGCCGAGAAATAGGCTTGTGGCTGGAACATTTCACCTGGTCCGCCGTGCGCTACGGTTTGGCTTATCACCGACTGGCCGCCGTGGGCTTGGGTTTGTGTCTGGGGGCGACTACTGCGGTATTAGTCTGGCAAAGCAGCAATATTCTCTGGGGCCTCCCTCCAGCGCTACAACGCCAGTTAGAAAGACAAGTCCGCCGCATCCGCGATCGCGGAGCCAGCCATCCCCTCTGGAAATGGGTTTGTCGGGGGGAGGATAGTTTGTAGGGAGAAAGTCGGGATGCCTGCTGCGCCATAGCATGAAATTAAACCAAAATGCTAAGATAGGAACCAGACAAGTTCTTATATAATTAAAAAGATGACAGAAACAATAACGGCAGAAGTCGCAGAATATCCCGTAACCTGGGAAACACTTCCTGCCGATTTTGAACTACCCGACGATCCAGTGGAAAATCTAGAACATCCTACATTAGTAGCCGGTTTAACAGAAGCTATAGATGCGGCCGGTTTAATTACAGAATCGATTTTAATTGCCTCCAATTTTGGTATCTGCGTTCGAGTGGCAGGCAGAGTAGT
>CALKCV010000305.1 GCA_938083405.1 uncultured Microcoleaceae cyanobacterium
ATCGCGAAGAGCGATTACTAGAGAAGGCTCGTTTGTAGTAATCGCGAAGAGCGATTTCCGACAGACTTTTTGAAATCGCGAAGAGCGATCGCTACGAACTTTCGCTTCCCAACCAGACGGAAAAATCCTCATTGAATTGGGAGAGGGATAATAATTGTACGGACGGATTTTCTGCTGCGGAAGATCGCTCTGCTTCTGTATTATAACCCCAGTCCGCTAAAAATAGTAGAACGCGGCTATTGCCTGTGACTAAATCCGGTTGTTCTTTCACCGATACCAGAGTTTTCATCCGATCCTCGATAAACCAAATGCTGGTTCCTTCTCCATAAGCTGCTAATAACTCTCGCAAGGTTTGGTGTTTCGGACGCTTGCTCTCTTTGCCGATAATCGAGTCTGCGGGTAAATCTACTCCTTGTTGCCGCAACAGTTGCCTGGCGAAGCGACCTTCTTTGGTCGTAATTATAATTGGTTCCGTAGGGGAGGCTATGACCTGTTGCAGCCTCCCTACTACTCCGGGGTAAAATTCGTGCAAGGACAGCCACTCGTCTAAGTCGGCAGATATCCAATTGTCTCTGGTTTTATCTAATTTATAAGCGATGTCTTTGGGGTCGCGATCTTCTGCCGTTACGATCTCTTGAGCGATCGCCTGCCATCCTTGCAAGATCTCTTCTTCGGTTTTTCCTTGTAGCAATGCCCGAATTAGCACCGGCATTTCCCACCCAGTTTCTATTACCGGGCGCAGTCGGTAAAAAATTGCTGCTAAGTTCTCTGGTGGGACGGTATCGGCCGGCTGCCAAATTTGACAGTAAGTGCGCCATGCCGTCTGAAAGTATTCTACCAGTCCGTTACACAATACTCCGTCGAAGTCCAGGGCTAAGATTGTGGGATTTTTTGCTGACATTATTGTTAATAATATTGTTGATGTGCGATCGCTAACTTTTCATTAGGCAATTCATTAGGCAATTAATTCGGCACTTTGTTAACCCCATTTTACCAGAGCGATGTTGCATCCGCAACGCGGGGAGAACGCGCCCCGCCAACCCCCTGCTGTTTTATCGCTTAACTGGTATGACAGCTTCTTTTACCTAACTGAAACAAATATGAATAACTTTTATTACAACAAAAAGTATTACTAATTTCCGCCAACAACCCTCGCTGCCCCAGTGGAGGGAACTGGTCGGTAAATTGGGGTAAAAGTTAACAAAATTATGTTTTTTTTCTTAAATCTAGCTACAATACTTAGAAGTTAATAAAAATTTTAGAATTGAACGAATCTGGGTGGCCAACACCTAGTTTGTTATTCTCGAAATTAGTTTTTGCAAAATACTTAGCCGTTAAGAGGTAATAAAATATGAGCGCTACTACGCAACCAGAAACAAAAGCTACCAAAAAAGCAGATAAAAAAACAGATAGCAGCACTCAACGGACTACTTTACAAGTAGAAACTCAGCCCGCCAAAACCAGCAAAGGGGCGATCGAGCGTTACCAGCACAGGGGCTTACCCAACAATCGCCCCATCGGTGCAACTCACCTTCAAATAAGCGAAACAGTCTCCATCTTAGGCAACCGCCCGGTTTCTGCCAGTCACATTCATATTGACGAAACCTTTTCCGCTTCTGGCATTCGTCCTATTTCCCACGGCGAAGTAGAGGTTAAAGAGACTTTTTCTGCCTCTGGAGTTCGCCCCATCGGTACGACTCATTTGCAAATTGAAGAAACAATCATGGGTCGTCCAATTGCTGCTAATGACGATGATGAAAATAACGGCTTACTGGGTTATTTGGATTAATCTTTAATAATTTCATCTTTTTTAGCTAGCGTGCCTTACTAATATTTTTGGGGTTAGTTTGTCAAGAATTATCTTTCTTGGCAAACTAACCCCAAAAAATTAAAGATCGAAGGCACGCTATAATTTTTTATTGAATCTAAGCAGCGATCGCTACTTTTCCAATTTGCGAAAATTATCCCTTAAAACAGAGTAAGATTTTCGGCAAATCAAACAGCATATTTCTTAAAAGCTTTCATAAAAATATGATGCTAGACCGATTCTATTCCAGATACCCGCTGAAGCGACTTAGAGTTTTGGGCATAGCAATACTTCTGCTCTTCTCCATAACTTTAACCAGTTGCTCCCCCGCAGCCCAGTCAGCTAATGGCGACGCAGATGCAGAATTAGAAGCTAAAGTATTACAGATTATTCGCGACAACCCCGAAGCGATCGTAGAGTCCGTGCAAGCCTACCAGCAGCAACAACAGCAAGCCCGAACCAGCGGACAGCAAGAATTTTTGCAGGGAATGAAGGCTAATCCCCAGGCGGTAATAGGCGACTCTCCTACTACTGGGGCCAAGAATGGAGAAGTCGTTCTCTTAGAATTTTCTGACTTTCAATGTCCTTTTTGCGCAAAAGCTCAGACCAATCTCAAAAAATTTATGGACGCGCATAAAGGTAAAGTTACCCTTGCCTTTAAGCATTTGCCTCTGAGCAGGATCCACCCAGAGGCCATACCAGCAGCCCAAGCAGCTTGGGCGGCCCAGCAACAAGGGAAATTTTGGGAATACCACGAT
>CALKCV010000306.1 GCA_938083405.1 uncultured Microcoleaceae cyanobacterium
TAGAAATGTTTTAAACGTCGCGACGGAGGCGAATTCGTCTTTGGAAGTTATCAAAAACTTTATCCGCTATCAAGTGGGGAGGCAGGGTTCTAATAAGATTTGGAAAACTACCAACAAAGATAAGCAATTGTTTGCCGATGCGGTGGTAGAACAAATAGACAACCTGCTAAAACCAAGTCAAGAGATGGTGGGGGCGATCGCTAAAGACATCAATGAAAAAATGGAGGCTTTGCCGGAAGATACTCCCGAAGATAGTAAGGAAAAAAAGCTAATATCGAACTTACAAAATTATCTGGAGGGTAGTCGCACCAATTTGATAAGATCTCAACATCTCAAATTAACCCAATTGTATTTAGGTTATTTGAGTCGCGAACATACAGCATTATTAGGCGAAAAAAAATCAGGAGTAAAATAATGAATAGATTAGTAATTTCTACCATCGGAACGAGTTTATTAACCAACCAAATTAACCGAGGCAACCCCGACGAAAAAGACTGGTTCCCTCGCCTGCGAGATTCTGCCAATTTAACTTTAGAAAAAACTCCCCCAGAAGCTAAGGCAATTCTCGAAAGTCTCAAACAAAGAGCTTTGGAAAAACTGAAGGAAGGAACCGTCCGAAAAATCAGAAGTGCCAGCGCCGAATTAAATGGTATTTATGGCATTTACGAGGAAAATTTGCAGGCTGGAAAACAAGACGTTCACTTATTAATCTCCACGGACACCGCCCAAGGAGAAGGCACCGCAAATATAGTTGGGAATTTCTTAAAAAGTCACGGCATTGCCAACGTTCAAATCTGGAAACCGAAGGGACTTTCGACCGCCAGTACGGAAGTTTTCACCAACGGCATCGACGAACTTTTAGAACAAATAGACGAAGCAATTCCGGGTTATAAAGAATCCGGTTATCGAATTTGTTTTAACTTAGTGGGAGGGTTTAAAAGTTTGCAGGCATATCTCAATACTATTGGGATGTTTTATGCGGATGAAATAATTTATATTTTCGAGGGTCCAAATTCGGAAATGATAACTATTCCTCGGTTGCCGATCGCCATCGATCGCTCTATTATCGACCCGATGAAATTTGCTTTAATGGCGGCGGGAGAAATTCAAGTTTCTGAATTAGGAGACGTACCAGAAACGACGATCGTAAAAGCGGACGATGTGGCAACTTTATCTAACTGGGGCAAACTAATTTGGAATAATTCTAAATTAGATTTACTTTCCCAAGATTTGCTGCCCTTTCCCGGTTTAGAATACGAAAAATCGTTCGTGGGAGATTATGAAGATTGCCGAGATAAGAAAGAACGAGTGAAGTTACAAGAAACCTTGGCGAAAGTTTCTTCTTTACTGACTCAAAATAACGGGGATACTGGTTCCTTAAAAGGTGACGGCGGCGTACAATATGAGGTGTACGTTAATAAAAAAGGTATCGCTCATTTTCGAGTAACCCAAGGAGTGCGAGTAAGCTGTATTAAGGAAGGAGAAGTTTTAAAACTACGTCGCTACGGTAAAGAAGAACCTGTCAACAAAAACCCGTAATTAAAAAAGATAAAGTCATGTTTGAAACTTTCAAAAATCGCTTAGAAATAACCGGAACTTTGCGGTCGGTTACGGCCTTAAGAATAGGTTCTGGAAGTTCCGTAGATCCCGTCGGTTCAAATTTACCAGTAATTAAAGATGCTTTGGGATATCCCCTAATTCCCGGCGCCAGTTTCAAAGGCGCTTTGAGGTCGCGTCTGGAGAGTTTTTTGCGAGGAATAGTAGGAAGCGATCGCCGCTTAGTTGCCAACCCCGCCATTAACAAAGAATGGTCGATTACCAAAGAAGAACTTAAGGATATTAAAAAAAGAAACGGGCAGGACGACCGCGCCTTAACTGCGGAAATTATCGAAAAAACCGATTTAATTTCTCTATTATTTGGTTCCCCCTGGGTTGCCAGTAAATTCCAAGTGCGAGACTTAACAGTTTTGCCCGAAGAATGGTTCGGTCAATATCAAGAAAGAGACGGAGTTTCTATCGAAAGAGACACCGAAACTGCTGCAGATGGAAAGCTTTATAATTTCCAAGTCGTCCCCCCAAATACACCTTTTGATTTCCATTGCGTCGTCGAAAATGCCGAAAAGTGGGAACTAGGTTTATTAACAATTGGTTTGCATCAATTCGAGACGGAACAAATACCATTAGGCGGAGGGCGATCGCGCGGTCTGGGAGTAGTTCGTTTGGAGATCGAAAATATGCGCTGGTTCGACTCCGAAGGCGACCCAGACAAGTTGTTGAAATATTTACAAAAGTTGGTTTCTAATGAAAATGCTTATGAAGATGCGAAAGGTTTTAAAGATGATTGGGTGGATGCGTTAATAAAACATTTGGAGGAGAAAATGGGTAAAAAGTAGGACAGGCGTCTCGCCTGTCCCGGGAAACGGATGGGCGTCTCGCCTGTCCCGGGAAACGAACGGGCGTCTCGCCTGTCCCGGGAAACGAACGGGCGTCTCGCCTGTCCCGGGAAACGGATGGAACGAACAGGCGAGACGCCTGTTCTACGGGCAAAAAACCAAATTGTTAATTGTTAATTGTTAATTGCCTAAAACTATGCACAAAAGATTTGTCAATAATTGTACCATTGATTTCAGTATAATTCCTCGCGGACCGATTTTAATCAAATCCGGTCAAGAAGGCGCCGATCCCACCAAACCCGATATGGAATTTGTAGAAACCTACCACCAGGGCAAACGCACTATTTATCTGCCCGGCAGTTCTCTCAAAGGGGC
>CALKCV010000307.1 GCA_938083405.1 uncultured Microcoleaceae cyanobacterium
AGCTGGTGAAATAGGTGAAGAAGGTTCTTTTACTTTTAAAGCAGATAAAGAATATACTTTAGGTCTAGTTAGTTATGGGCACTGGCAGTCTAATGGAACGGCAGCTTCAAAGGCCCACTTCGGAACAGTTTATTCTACAAAAGCTTTTAATTTGTATGATGACAAAGAAACACAACAAGCAGTATTTGGTTCAACGGGTGGCTCTGAAAAGGGTGGATTTGATGCTTCTCAATTTACAGAAGTAAAGATTAATGCTCTGTTGGCTGATTGGGTAGATATTAGTTTTGACGATCGCGGCAATGGGAACGATGTTGATTTTCAAGATTTCACCATAAAAGCAAGATCGGTTTCTACTGCTTCTACACCAGAACCTACTGTATTACTAGGTCTCGGAGTTGCATTAGGTGGAATGTTCCTGACTCGTCGCAACAAAAGCAAAGTTTCCTAGTATTGTCTTGCAAAGCTACAACAGAATCCTTGCCTCTAGCATTCAAGCAAGGAGTTCTGTAAAATTTAGGATAAAACTTTAATAATGTCGCTGCTTCTTGTCAGCGACATTCTTTTTTGTGGCATCTTGGGAAGGATAATTCAGCAAACCTTATTTGTTAATTACCGTGACTAAAAGCCGCGAACCCCTAGAAAGTTGGCTCCTCTACCATTTATTTAAGTGGTCTGTGGTAGCTCCGATGCTTAATATTTATTTTCGAGGCCGCATCGTCGGCGCAGAAAAAGTGCCCCAGTTAGGGCCCTTTGTCGCAGTGAGCAACCATGCCAGCGACTTCGATCCGCCACTATTATCTTGCTGCATGAGGCGACCTGTGGCTTTTATGGCAAAGGAAGAGTTATTTCGAGTCCCTGTTTTAAAGCAGGCGATCGCTCTATATGGTGCTTATCCAGTTAACCGCAAGGCCCCAGACCGCAGTGCCATTAAATCCTCCTTGAGTTACCTTGAAGCGGGGTGGGCTACTGGTGTATTCTTACAGGGAACTCGAACTGCCGATGGCCGGATTACAGAACCCAAATTGGGCGCGGCCCTCATCGCGGCTAAAGCGGGAGTACCTTTATTGCCTGTTTGCCTCTGGGGCACTCATGCAATTCTGAAGAAGGGTTCGGCGATGCCCAAACCCGTTCGAGTTACCGTCCGCATTGGGGATTTAATCGAGGCGCCAAGTTCTACTAATAGGAAAGATTTGGAAGCTTTGACCGAAAGATGTGCCGAGATTATCAATCAAATGCACGATTTGGGAAGGTAGTTAGTAACGTAGAACAGGCATCTTGCCTGTTATCCGCTTAATCAGATTAATGACCCTTACTTTTAACCAAACAGCTTATGAAAATTTACTTTTAAAGTTTACGCCCAAAGTCATAGAAACAGAAGGAGAATATGAAGAATATTTGATAATTTTAGAAACAATGACTTTTGCTGAAAATCTAACACCAGAGGAAAAGGCTCTTTATAGGTTGTTGGTTTTGTTAACAGAAAATTATGAAACTGAAAAATCTCCAATGCCATCGGTCGAACCTCACGAAATTTTACAGCATTTAATGGAATCGTGCGGCATTAGTCAAAACGATTTAGTTGGGATTATTGGTTCTGACGAGGTTGTTTCGGAACTTGCCAACGGTCAACGTTCTTTGAATAACTGGCAGGCAAAAGCTCTAGGAGATTATTTTCAAGTTTCCCCCAGTCTTTTTCAATAGCATAAACGGATAGTTTGTAAATTGTAAATTGTTAAATGGAAGATCTAAAAGCAAGATTAGTAGAAAATTTAGATGTAGCTGAATGGGATTGGTTAGTTCCCCATGTCAAGCGCGATGCTTTAGTGGTAGTCAATCCAGATTTAGATTTATTAGATGTAGGAGTGGCGATCGCCTCCGATAACGTCTCCTCAGTTCAACGTTGGATAAGCGAAGCGCTGATTGCTAAACCTTCTCCAGAGCAACTGTCCGACTGGAACCAAAATCGTACGAAAAAATTTGATACGATTATCGTCGATCCTTTTGTTTTGGTACAGGAATCATCCACTCAAGATTAAAGGCGATCGCCAAAATCCGCCCCGGTATAACCGGTAGTCAACCAAATAACCGCCCGGGCCCCATCGCGAAGAGTTTTTTCCATCGGTTCGGGCGATCGCCCCGATGGAACTTCCAGGGGTTTAAAATCGATACCCTTACTGCCAAAAACAATCTCGCCAATTAACCGCGCCCGCCTCATGTGGTCGTCAGAAGTTACGAGATAGACGCTATCTATCCCTCTATCTTGTAGTTTATCCACCATCGTCGTGAAATTGGTGACCGTATCTACAGCTTCGTAGTCCAAGTGGAGGCGAGTTAAGGAAATTCCCGCCTCAGAAAATACCCATTCTACATACTCCGGGTTGCTGCCAGAAGATACCCAAACATCCAAGTTTGGATGTTCCATCGCAAATTTGGCAGCAAACATTTCTCTTTCTGGGGCCCCGCCAAGCACGAATAAAGCTTGGGGAGGTTTTGTCGTCACTTCGACTTGCTCCTTGCCAAACTTTAATCCCATCAGCATTCCCGCTAACAGCCAAAAAATAACCGCAAATTTTAAGCCTTGGCGGCGCGATCGCCCTGCCGACATTCTTAACACCATCTCTCAAAAACCATCTGTTATTGTACGCGAGCTTTTTTGCCTTAATAAAGCTTTCAGTCGGTAGTTGCTATTTTTCCGGATGGCTAATGAAAAAAGGCCCATAAAGCCTTTTGAATTGGGAAAAGGGCTTGTTGGGTGGAGGGAAAGCGTGCGCCCAACCTACATTTTTCAAACCCTTTTCCCCATCGTTAATTGTTAATTATTAATTGTTAGGGACTATAGCAATCCTAAATAGGTTATCAAATTTTTCAAAGTAGAAAAAAATCGTAAATTGTGTTTTTTATCTACTTTTTCCTTTTTCATTGCTGCCTTTTCCCCAACTGTTGCCTCTTGCAAAGCGTGCCTGTTGCCTAAAAGCGACAAGTTTTTGGACGCGACTCAAATAGGATTGCTATAGCAATTTAATAACATATCGGTGTTGGGTTGCGTTTCACTTCGGCCCAACCTACAACGAACTAAACCCTTTTCCCCATTATTAATTGTTAATTACTTAACGGGACTGGCCGGATTTGAACCGGCGACCTAGCGCTTCAGATTTGTGTGAGTTTCCCCACTCTCTGGACTATTCCTTCACCATAGACTTCTTCTTAAAAGTCTTTAGGCGGCGGCCGTATGTTTAAAAAGAAAAACAATTTTCTTCTTAAAGCCAGTCTCTGCACCTTCTCTACTCCCAAATAAATAGAAGTAGAGCTTGGCTCAAGATTACCCTATCCGTTGCCAGACTTAGGCTTCCTTGAGTTTGACCGCATTCACTCGCGGAGTTTCCTGCCGCGGTGCCCGAACTTCAGGAGGCGCTTGCTCTATCCATCTGAGCCACAGCCCCAATATTAGTTTTTTACTGGTTCGGATAGAAGACCAATAAAAAACCAACAGTTTT
>CALKCV010000308.1 GCA_938083405.1 uncultured Microcoleaceae cyanobacterium
TTTATAACCTCATTCCAAGGCTTCTCCGATACAATTTTCTCTTTTATTAAAGAAGCGATCGTCTCTTGTTTGTTTTCTGGCAATTTATAGAGAGCCTGGATCGCTTCTTCCACTAACTTACTCATTCCTTGAAACTCCTTCTGTTAGAACTATTTTTGCACTGGTACTTAGCAGCCAGAATATTAGTTCCCCGGTGGAGCCAGGGAACCATAAAACAGCAACCAGAAACGATTATAACACCCGCCGCCGCAAATCCAAAGTCAGCGGAAACTCCCCGTTCAACCGCAACGGCGGCAATTCAATCTTCCCGGGAGTATGCCCCATGGGCGCGAACCGCTCTAACATCCGGGACTCGGCCTCGCGCTGGTTCGCCGGAAAGCGATGTTGCATCCGCAACGCTTCGCGAACGCTCGCCCCACCGCTAGGGCTCTCCACATAATAACGACAACCCCCAAGCGATCGCTCCGTCCAACTATCCACAATCTCCAACAACAAAGGACTATGCACCTCCAACGCCCGATGCTGAAAATCTCCATAACTTCGCGCCCGATAGCGAACTGCACCCACATATTCCCCCGGCACCCCCGTTGACTTTAAAGGAACTTGGCGACCGTTGCACGAGACGAGATATCGCAAAGAAAAACCATCCCGGTTCGGCGAGTGCCCCATGGCCCCGCGCAAAGTCACCTGCAACCTTTCCATAGAATCGTCCACGGTCCGGGCAGTGCCGGAACTGGTCATCTCCTCCCCCGACACCAACCAAGGCTCGATCGCGTGACGCAACTCCAATTCCAATCCTTCTTTATTTATCTGGCCGTAACTGGGGAAGCGAAACTCAAAAAACGGCGCGAACCATTCAAACTCAAACCCAAAACCCGCCTCCCGCAAATCGGCAATAACCGCTTTAACATCCTCGCCGATGTAGTGGGGCAAGAGAAAGCGATCGTGCAGCATCGCGCCCCAGCGAATCAAATCCCGGGTATAAGGTTTTTCCCAAAACCAAGCCACCAGGGCCCGAATTAACAACATTTGCAACAAACTCATCCGGGGGTGGGGCGGCATGGCAAAGGCGCGAAACTCCAACAACCCTAATTGACCGCGATAATTCCCGGTGGGAAACAGCTTATCGATGCAAAAAGCCGAACGGTGAGTATTGCCAGTGACGTCTGTTAAGATATCGCGCAAGAGGCGATCGACTACTTCTGGTTCCACTCCCGCTTGCAAATACTCCAACGCCAACTCCAACTCGTACAAACTCTCGTGTCGCGCCTCATCCACTCTGGGCGACTGGCAGGTTGCCCCGACGAACATACCGGAGAATAAATAAGACAAACCGGGGTGATTTTGCCAATAACTAATCAAACTCCGCAACAGATCCGGTCGTCGCAACAGCGGACTCTCGGAAACCTCCTTGCCGCCAATGGTAATATGAGCGCCACCGCCGGTACTGACGGGACGACCGTCTTTCATATATTTCTCCGTTCCCAGACGGCACAAACGGGCCTCCTCGTATAAAGTTCCGGTAATTTCTTTTAATTCCTTCCAGTTTGCTGCTGGATGAACGTTTGCCTCGATAACTCCCGGGTCGGGGGTTATCTGAAATCCTTTAATGCCGGCATTGCTCGGAGGCGCGTAACCTTCGATCGCTACTTGCATTTTCGTTTCAGCGGCAGTCTTTTCTATGGCAGCGATTAAATCTACGAAACTCCTGCCAGAGCTAATTGGCGGGATAAATACGCGGAGGCTTCCCCGTTTTGCCTCTACGATCGAGGCGACGCGAATGGAGTTTTCCCCAGACTCTATAGGTTCGGGAGCGATCGCCGTCGGTTTGTAATCTATCGCCACCCGCGCTTCTGGTTCCAACTCGGACCAGGAAATCGAACTCAGGGGCAACCGAAATCCTGCGGGGGAATCTCCTTTGAGCAAATGTAGAACGGGCGTCTCGCCTGTTCCGTCTTCTGGCAACTTCCAGCGACAACTGCTCCAGTATAATTCTTCTGGAACAGGCGAGACGCCTGTTCTACGGGGAGATGGCTTTAACACCGGCAATAAAGGAACCGTATAAGCTCCGACCTCTTCGGTTTCCGGTTCGTAAGCGGGGATAATGCATTGGGGGTTTACTCCGAGATTTTTAACTAAAGTTTCGATAAAAACCTTGGCATCCTTTTGGGTGTAACCGCAGTCGGCATCGTCCTCTGCGATTAAAGAGCGATCGCTCCAAATAGCCACCCCATCTTCGCGCCAATAACACCCCAAGGCCCAACGGGGCAGAATTTCTCCCGGGTACCATTTGCCCAAACCGTAATGCAGCAGTCCGCCCCCCCGGCAAAATTTCTGCTCCAGACGGCGCAATAACTCTCCGGCAATTTTGCGTTTTTCCTCTCCCAACGCTTCAAAGCGCCATTGCATCGATTCAAAATCATCGATGGAAACAAAGGTTGGTTCCCCTCCCATGGTCAAACCAACTCCCAAACGCTGTAATTCCGCTTCCACGCGATCGCCCAGAGCATCAATTTTTTGCCATTGTTCCTCCGTATAGGGCTTGCCTGCCTTAGCAGTTTCCTCGTAGCGAGAGACGGTGAGAGTATATTCTAGTTTCGACTCGCAAGGTTCCGTCGTACCCGCCAGAGGGCTTGCTGTTTCCGGTTCGGCCGCTGCCGCCAGGGGAATGTGCCCCTCTGCAGCGAGGAAACCGGAAGTCGGATCCAAACCGATCCAACCGGCCCCGGGCAGATATACTTCGGCCCAAGCGTGCAAGTCTGCCGTATCTTCTTCTACTCCTGGGGGACCGTCGAGGGGGGGAACGTCTGGTTTGAGTTGAATTAAATACCCGGAAACGAACCGCGCCGCTAAACCGTAATGGCGGAAGATTTGTACTAGCAGCCAACTGCTATCTCGACAGGAACCGATTTTTTTACTGAGGGTTTCTTCGCAGGTTTGAACCCCCGGTTCGAGGCGAATTAGATGAGTTATTTCGGCGGCTAGTTGTTGATTTATTTCTCCTAAAAAAGTAGTGGTATAAACGGATTTTTTGCGATTAGTTTCAACCCATTGCTGCAATATTTCTGGAGATTCTGTTACTTCTAAATACGGGGTTAATTCTTTGGCTAGTTGAGCTTCATAACTAAAAGGATAGTTGCTGGCATAACCTTCTATTAAAAAATCAAAAGGATTAATGCTTTTGAGTTCGGCAATCAGACTTATTTCGGCTATTAGCTTATCTGTTTTTTGGGTAAAATTGAGCCTTCCTAACAAGTTACCGTGGTTGTCTCGATACCAATTTAGGCTGTGGTCTTGTGGTTCTATTTTGAGATTGTAGCTTTGAATGGGAGTGCGGCTGTAGGGTGAAGGTCGCAGTCTGAGGGTATGTGGTCCCAGAGCGACCTCGCGGCTA
>CALKCV010000309.1 GCA_938083405.1 uncultured Microcoleaceae cyanobacterium
TAGATATCAATCGCGCTTTGCGATTACTACGAACTTTTGTTTTACCCAGCATTTTAGCTGTGCTGCACTACTACAAACTGGTGCGCACCCTACAAACTACAAACTCCCCTACTTGCTTGTAGTAATCGCCGCCATTAGTACGAACGCGGTGTTTTCCTCGATCCTCTCGATTTACAAAAAATCTAACTCGTAAAGTTCCCGAGCGTTTCCCCACAAAATAGCGATCGCTACATCGTCGGCTTCCCGAGCGCTGAGATCTCCATCTTCCACCGCTCCCTCTAATACCTGTCCGAGAATTTTCCTGCCCCACTTCGCGCCCAAATAATATAACTCGGGTATTACACGAGCGCCGGAGGAATACATCACTTTAGTCGTCGGTGTCAATTCTAATAACTCCCCCAGAACGCATCGCATACCAGCAACGCTCAAATGAGGCACTGCTACCCCAAAATCCAGATAGACATTAGGATAAACCGAGGCCAAATATCCAGCCTCCCGGGTGTAGGGGTAGGAGGCGTGGAGCAAGACAAATTGGGCTTTGCGGAAGCGATGTTCTTCTATCAGAGGGCGTAAGTGGAGAGGATTAGCGAGGCGTAAATCTAAATCCGGATCGCCGAAACCCGTATGAAACTGCACCGGGATGCCGTGTTTCGCTGCGGCAAACAGGGCGGTTGTCACCGCAAAATCGATTAGGGTTTTGTCGTGCAAGCGCGCTGGTTTGTCTCCGATGGTTTTTTTGATTGCATTAAAATTTAACTCCGCTTCTTCGGCAGATACCAGTTCAATATCTAAACCTGTGCGATAGGCGGCGATCGTTTTAAAAGCAACTACCTCCGGCGGTGGGGGATCGATTTCGGCGCGAAACATTTCGCGGAATGTCTCAAAATTCTTTGCATGGGGGAGGAGACTTTCGGCCATGGCTTCCACGCGCAACAGTCGGCGAACCGGCACGAATTTTTGATGCCATTCCAGGGGCAGAATTTGGTCCGCGAGAAACTGGTCGTCCAATAGCAGGGCGTCTAGTTTGGCAGCTCTAAAACAAATTTCGGTTAATTGCTGCCATCCTAACTCTTTCCGTTTCGCTAAAATTGCCGACTCCTCTGCTTCGCATTCCAGCAGGGCGGCGATATCGCGCAAACTGCGGCGATAGGATAAGCTCTGCTTGGCGTGGCCATCGATAATTTCAGGCGATCGCCCGTCGGTGAAACCCGCAGCGAAAGGATATTTAGCGTTTGCTTCCGGTTTCAGCAGATTGTTGGCGTGGTTATCTACGATCGGGATGTCTGATAGTTCCATTAATAAAGGGGGGTTAAAGTTAACGGGGAGACAGCAACAAGTCAATGCATCAAGCGAACCAAAAAAACGACTTTTTGGAACGTTGGAACGTAAAACAGGCCAAAGCGCCTTTTAAGAATAAACGTAGAACAGGGACTCGCGTGGAGTTATCCGTATGAAATTGTAGGTGCAACAGCATTCGGGCGTTAAATCTTTTTTAAAACCATAAATATCGATATCCTAATGCTTTACCCAGCCTTGGGATATTGTCTTTGACCCAAACCAATTATTATTAATTAATTGTTAATTGTTAATTATTAATTATTATTTATTAATTGCTAAGAGCCGCCCCCAACAATAGTAACTATTTCTAACTTGTCCCCTTCGGCAATTTCAGTTTCTTGCCAAAATTGTCGGTGGAGAATTTCGCCGTTGTACTCCACTGCTAGCAAACGAGGGTTTAACCCCATTTCTTCTAAGAGATGGGGCAGTTTAGTTTTAGGGGAGCAAACCTGGACTTCTCCGTTAACCGTTATGGTAATGCGATCGGACATAATAAGTAGTTAAGCAGGCATAATTCCAACAAAAATCTATTTCCATCCCGGACCTGTATTAATGGTAATTGACCGGTGCATCGGGGGAATGAATAAAACCAACAAGAAACACGCTTTTAGGCAACAGGCAACAGGGAAAAGAGGTTGGAAATCAAAAAAAGTCTTTTTACAAATATGAGATGCTCCCGTAATTGACCCTTAATTGCGCGTTGGTACTTAATTGTTAATTATTAATTGTTAATTATTAATTATTAATTATTAATTACTTAATTGAGCGTTCGGGAGTAATTTTGTGAGCCTGTAATTGTTGGTAGCGGCTTAGTTGAGAAATAAAATATTGAGTCACTAAAGTCGGCTGTTCCGCTTCCATGATGGCCCGCACCACTGCTACCCGTTCGGCACCGGCGGCTAAAACATCATCAAAGTTTTGCATATCGATGCCGCCAATGGCATACCAGGGCACGGGGCAATTCTTGGCTACATAACGGAGATATTCCAAACCGATCGCTGCTTTACCTGCTTTAGTGGGGGTTTCGTAAACGGGGCCAACGCCGATATAATCGGAACCTTCGTCCAGTGCCCGCTGCATTTCTTGTTTGTTCGTAGTAGAACGACCCACTATAGCTTGCGGCCCCATAACTTGCCTGGCCAGGGCCACGGGAATATCTTTTTGTCCCAAATGGACGCCATCTGCTTCTACGGCGATCGCTATATCTGGGCGATCGTTTACCACAAACAAAGCACCGTAGCGATGGCAAAGCTGACAGACTTGCTGTGCCCTAGTCAGTTTGGTTATATCGTCTGCGGTTTTATCCCGATATTGGACTAAAGTAGCTCCTCCCTGCAAAGCACCCTCTACTACAGAAAGCAACTTCCCAGAACCAGAAGTTACTAAATACAAAAAAGACTCTTCTAATTTTTGTTTGCGCTGGTAAGCCAGCAGACTGCTTTCGACGGTATAAACTCGGTAGCGCATCTGCTTAAAAGTCTTCCCCATAGAGGCATTGTAAATCTTGCCATATTCTTCCAACACCCGCAGGGCCTCTTCCACCCGACAGAAATTAACTTGCAGAAGTTGCTCGACACCCGATCGCTGTTCTTCTTGGGGATGAGTTAATTCTGTCCCCGGATCTCCTTGAGTGTCCCTAGACATTCGCAGTTCCAGCCGGTGCCAGGTGCCTAGTTCTTGTCGCAATTGCTTGCATTCGTTGGCCAACTTGGCGTTGTTAAGGCCAAAGCGACACCATTCTTCTATTATTCTTAATCCTTCTCGGGCTCTGTCCAAGTTGGCATCGAGAATTCGACGCACGGCAGGTTGGACGTTTTTATCCCAATTTAATTTATCGGCCATAAAAGCAATCCTATAAATTTTAATACTACTTTTAATACGACCGATCGAGAATACTATTCCCCTAGGCGCTTTTCCCTTACGGTCCGGGATTCGGGCCCGCAGGTAGCGATCGGCAACAGACAAAGGCAAATTCTAGCATTAACGGCGTTGCTTTTGTAGTACGATCTTCAGAAAAATTCAATTAACTTCCTCCGAGAAGTCGGTCCTTGGCAACCCGGAAATGGAAGGAAGATAAAAGGTACGAACCCTAATTTAATGGGTTAAAATTGTCACTACCGTCTAATTAAAAAGCCAACAATTCCCCCCGAATGCCAAGAGAACTCGACTAACAGAGCAATGGCTGTTGCCGATTAAGCCAAAAAACTCCCTGCCCGAAGCTTATAATTATCCGTATATAACGATCGCTCGTATTAAGCACGCTTATGTGAAGCAAGGCGCGAGCAGAAAAAACTCCGTTTCTTTATGAAAAAACGACGTATCTCAGCAGTGGAAACAAAATATGGTGAAAATTATTGGCAAACAAAAAAAAGTCTGTAACTTTTGCGATCGCAAGGGGCCCAGTCTTTCTTTATTAGCAGTTTGTTCGCTAGTCGGAGCGATCGCTTCTACTGCGCCTGTTTTGGCAATGCCCCCAGCAGAGATGGCCCAGACCCCCCAGGGCCAAAACCTCTCGCAAAGAAAGACCCTCTATGTCAGTTCTTCTAGGGGCAATGACTCGGGAGATGGCACTCAACAAGCACCCTTAAGAACAATTACCCAGGCCT
>CALKCV010000310.1 GCA_938083405.1 uncultured Microcoleaceae cyanobacterium
ATCGATCGATGGGCTAGCTTTAGGGGCCTTCGCTGGCAGTCGATCGCTCGATTTCTCGGTCTTTTCTGCGCCTGCTGTTTTCTGGCCATTAGCTGCGGCCAATCGGCAGATATGTCTCAAACATCCTCTACCAGCAACCCAGATCGCATCACCATCGGCACGACCTTAAAACTGCGCACCCTCGATCCCTCTGATGCCTACGAGGTCATCTCTGGCAACTTGCTCTATAACTTGGGCGATCGCCTCTACGGTTACAAACTCGGCACCACGGAGATCGTCCCCCAACTGGCAGCACAAATGCCTATAGTCACTCCAGATGGCTTAACCTACATCATTTCTCTGCGTCAAGGGGTAGTTTTCCACGACGGTACCCCCTTCAACGCTGAGGCAATGGCCTTTTCCTTGCGACGATTTATAGAAAACAAGGGCTCCCCTTCTTCCTTATTAGCAGACATCGTAGAATCGGTAACGGCAACCAGAGAATACGAGCTAACTATTAAACTAAAAAAACCCTTTGCTGCCTTTACTCCCCTGCTTGCATTTTCCGGTCTTTGTGCTGTTTCTCCTAATTATTATCAAATTGGCGAAGGAGAGTTTAAACCTGATACCTTCATCGGTACGGGACCGTATAAATTAGCAGAATACGGCCCCGATTTTTTGCGTTTGGATGCTTTCGATAAATATTGGGGAGAACAACCTGCTAATAAAGGCATCGACATACAGGTTTTTTCTAGTTCTGCTAATCTCTATAATTCCTTTCTTACTGGTGCAATAGATGTTGCTTATTTGTCTCTCGATCCAGAGCAAATCAAAAGTTTAGAAGCAGAAGCTCCTAAGCAGGGTTGGCAGACCATCCAGGCAGACGGTAAAGCTGTTAATTATATTGTCTTAAATGTAAATTCGGAACCTTTAAACAAGCCCGAAGTCCGACAAGCATTAGCCGCTATTATTGACAGAAAAACGTTAAACGAGCGAGTTTTGCTAGGGCAAGTAGAACCTCTTTATAGTTTGATTCCTACTAATTTCAGCAGCTACGAACCGTTGTTTCAAGAAAATTATGGAGACGGGAATGCTGAATTAGCAAAGCAACTGTTACGACAGGGGGGATATTCGGCAGATAATCCGGCAACGATTTCAATTTGGCACGCTTCAAATTCGACTAAACGGGCTTTAATAGCTAGCACCATGAAGGCGATCGTAGAGCAACAATTAGACGGTTTAATGGAGTTAGAATTAAATAGCGTTGAATCGACAACCGCTTTTAAAAATTTAGAGGAAGGAGTTTATCCTACTTTTATTTTAGATTGGTACGGAGACTTTTTCGACCCCGATAATTACATTCACCCGTTTTTATATTGCGCTGAAGGTTCTCCCGAAACTGGATGCGAAGTTGGGGCAAGTCAGTTTCAAGGGTCGTTTTATTACAGTGAAAAAATGAACGACTTAATCGATCGCCAGCGACAAGAACAAAACCCAGAAGCTCGTCAAGCTATTTTGAAAGAAATTCAAAATATATTGGCTGAGGATGTGCCCTATATTCCCCTCTGGTTGGATAAGGATTATGTTTTTGCTAGGAATAATATTAGCGGGGTGAGTTTAGAACCATCTCAACAGTTTCCTTTTTGGACTATTAAAAAGTCTTAAATTGGGAATGGGAAATTAGGAATTGGGCTAATTGCTAATTAACAAAAATTAAGGTGCGCGTTGCGCACCCTACTTGGATTACCGGAGAAAAGCGCTTACCAGCCAGAGTACGAGAAAGGTGATAATCGTAATAAATATTTCCAGACTCAAACCGGTTGCCGGGGCTAGGGGGCCTAATATTCCTCCTAGTAATAAACCAAGAATAAGAGCTCCCGCACTTAATAAAACAGAGCGACCAAACTTATTTTCTTTGCGGTTGAGAAAATAAAGACAACCGCCAACTCCCAGAGCTAAAGTTAGCTGTAAAACGCTCGTAGTGGAGCCATAAACGCTAATAGCTGCTAAGGCTAAATAGCCCCCAGCCGGCCAGACAATATCTGCTCTACTGGGAGTATCGATTAAACTTTCTAACCAACTAGGCATTTTATTAGTTGATTCTGAAGCGGCAGGGGGGGGAGCTTGAGTGCTTCTTTCGGGAAAACGGATCCTTTCTGGTACTTTTATTTTGCCTTCCTGACGCAAGCGCAAGCGGTCCATCAAAATAGCATCGTAGGCAGCTTCAATGTTTTGTAAGCTCTTTTGATCCCCGCTGTGTTGTTTTTTCATAACATCGCGGGCTGTTTGAATTTCATCAAAGGAAGCATCTTCCGTGAGACCTAGTTGTTGATAGTGACTTTGATTGCTCATCTTAACTTTTTATAGTATTTTTGAGAGTATTGACAATTCTAAAAGATGGTTAGTTGTTAGTTGTTAGTTGTTAGTTGTTAAAAGCTAAAAATTAACAATTAATTATTAACAATTAACAAAAAGCAGATTGCTGCACTTTCCTAATACCTTAAGATGCATCGACGCTAACAATTCCCGACCATTGGACTTTTTTCTGTTGTAGCCGCCGATAGGAAAAAAAGTAAGATTTATCTTGGTAAGTGCAGTAAGGAGCGATCGCTACTTGTGAAGGACCGATTCCTAATTGCTCTAATTGTAAAACATTAATCCGACGGACATCTAAGCGTACCTTTCCCGGTTCTGGATCCGACAATACGGGGGAATCTGGCAGTTGCCGCAAAAACCGGAGAATATTCTCATTAGTACCCTGAAGATGGTTGGGAGTAATAGTAACTCCTACCTTAGCGGCCACCTCTTCAGATACCTGATAGACTTCTCCAGAAATAGCAGGCCCCAGAACGACCAGCAGATTTGACAGCCTACTGCCGCTAGAACTAAAACGAGCGATCGCTTCTGGAACAATTTTAGCAGCAGTCCCGCGCCAACCTGCATGAACCGCCCCCACTCGTCCGCTTTCTACATCGGCTATTAAAACCGGCACGCAGTCGGCGCTGCAAACCCAAACCGCTTCTTCTGGTTTTTCGCTCAAAAGACCGTCGGCCTCGGGATAGGTTCCTTCGGGCTCTTCAAGGCTAGAAACTGCTTCCGTTGTCTTTAGTACAGTATTGCCATGTACCTGCTTAATTCGGTAAGCCGGAACATTAGGCCGCAGTATTTCTACTAATTCTACAGGCCCTTGGGGGGAAAACTGTTGAGTAAAAAAACCGTGAGGCCATTTTTTGAGCAAACTGCAAGTAAGATAAGACAAACCTTCCCAAGTCTGCCAATGCCAGGTAATTTTACTCTCTACTTGTTGTTGGTCGGACATTTTCAATTACCAATTACTAACTTGGAAACTAATTTAATCTATGGTTACTGCTGAGATCGCCGATAAGCTTTTTGTAGGGGATAGCCATCCCCTAGCTCTAATTAGTGGGCCTTGCGTCATTGAGTCCGAGGATTTTTCTCTTAAAATGGCCGAGGAGATTAAGAAAATATGCGATCGCCTCAATATCTCATATATTTTTAAATCTTCTTTCGATAAAGCTAACCGCACTTCGATTAATTCGTTTCGCGGCCCCACTTTCGACGAAGGTTTGGAAACTCTCCAAAAAATCAAAGAAAAAGTCGGCGTTCCCATTCTCACCGACATACACGAAAGCCATCAAGCTGCCACGGTTGCCGAAGTTGCCGACGTTCTCCAAATTCCCGCTTTCCTCTGCCGGCAAACGGACCTGCTTCTGGCCGCCGCCGCCACCGATCGGGCGATTAACGTGAAAAAAGGCCAGTTCCTCGCCCCCTGGGACATGAAAAATGTGGTGAAAAAGTTGGAAGAGGGCGGGGCGAAAAATATTTTGCTGACGGAACGGGGCACGTCCTTTGGTTACAATGCTCTGGTTGTGGATTTTCGCTCTCTGCCCCAAATGCGAGCTTTGGGTTATCCGGTGGTCTTCGATGCCACCCACAGCGTCCAGATGCCAGGAGGTCAGGGAACTAAAAGCGGCGGCCAGCGAGAATTTGTGCCCTATTTGGCAAAAGCTGCTACGGCCGTGGGTATTGATGCTCTGTTTATGGAGGTTCACGAAAACCCAGAGGTTGCTCTTAGCGACGGCCCTAATATGGTGCCTTTGGCCGAGCTTGAAGGTATTCTCAAACAAATTTTGATTATTCGCGAGGGTCTGGCTAATTAACAATTAATAATTAACAATTAATAATTAACAATTTGTTAGTTGGTAGAACAGGCGTCTCGCCTGTTATCCGAAACGTTGTTAGTTGGCGATCATTGACCTGCTCCCAGTTGAATGCCGCCATGGCGACGCGATTTTAAAAATCAACGCTCTGCAATTAGATAACTAATGAATAAAATTCCCGAAACAGAACTAAAAAGCATTTTATCTAAAGTGAAATTATTAGCTTTAGATGTCGATGGGGTGCTGACGGATGGCGGTCTTTATTTTACCGATAGCGGGGAAGAGTTTAAAAGGTTTAATGTTAAAGACGGACTGGGCATAAAGTTAGTTATGCAAGAAGGAATTGAAGTGGCAATTATTACGGTGAGTACGGCAAATGCAGTTCGACATCGGGCGTGGAAACTGGGGATAGAGCATTTATATTTGGGAAGGGAAGATAAATTAACGGCCATGAATGAATTGTGCGATCGCCTTAATTTATCTTTAGCTGAAGTGGCTTATGTGGGAGACGATTTAACAGATTTGCCCGTACTAAAAGCCGTCGGTTGTCCGCTGACTGTTGCCGATGCTATCCCACAAAATCAAGAAGCTTCTATTTATGTTACTGATAGATTGGGAGGACAAGGAGCGGTAAGAGAAATTTGCGAATTGTTACTATCTTGTTTGTAGCAAGCACGCTTCGTGCTACAATTATGTGGTTTTTAGCATGAAACTGTTACGATCTCAACCCAAAAATCTACGACCATTTTCGCATTGCTATATATGCTAACTTTTGCCAGAGAAAAATTTACCGCCGCTCTTAAATTTCAGAGAGAAAAAGCAGGAGTAGAGAATGGGTTTTGGGAGAGGGAAATAGAAGAAAATCTCCATATTTTTGAAAGTTTGCCCTCGACCAATAAAACACTTTGGGAGTTAATAGACAAGGGCGCGCCAACAGGCACCGTTGTTATTGCTAACCAACAAACCGCAGGAAAGGGACAATGGGGGCGAAACTGGATATCTGAGGCGGGAGGTTTATATTTGTCAGTGGCGTTGGCGAAGCCTTGCGGATGCAACATCGCTCCCGATCTTCCCATCTCCCACACCGCCCAACTTACTATGTCTGGAGCCTTAGGCATCGCTACTGCGTTGCGCGATCGGCAAATACCTGTTTGCCTAAAATGGCCAAACGACCTAATCCTGCAAAATCTGAAACTTGGTGGTATTCTGACGGAAGTTAGGGGGTCGCGAGGCAGGATTACCAAAGGAATTATTGGAGTGGGCCTTAATTGGGCCAACAGCGTGCCGGAGACTGGCATCAATTTACAAACGTACTTTGCCAAAGAACCAACAGCCAAGGAAGCAACAGGGCAGCTTTTGTCTCTGGAAATGTTAGCGGCAATGGTCTTACAGGGAACAGAATTAGGGTTATGGCGACTCCAAGAGGAAGGCATAGATCGTTTATTACCATCATATTGCCAGTTGCTCGGTAGTATGGGCCGCGAAATCTCAATAGATGGCCGTTCAGGTAAAATAGTCGGCGTTACTCCCACAGGCGAGTTAAGAGTAAAAGTTGACTCGGATTCGATGGCCGCCACAAGCTACTCGCCCGCATCTACTACAGAAATTTTTCTGAAACCAGGTACAATTACTCTGGGTTACAGCGAATAAGCGCAGAACGGGCAGGAATGCCTGTAACTAAACCAGGGATTTTGAACTTCACGGAAAAACGGAAAAAGCGTTATTGTTTGAGGACATCATGGGAACTGCTCGTCAAGAGAATCAATTAGAGCCAATAGATGGAAAAGCGATCGCCCCGCAACGTCGGCATCGCCCCGCAACTTCTCGAAACCTTCTGCTAAAAGCCGGTTATTGTTTGGCCAGTCTGAGTCTGCTCGGTAAAGGTATGGCCGTAGCAGAGGAAATATTAGAAATAGAGGTTTACGACTACGAACCGGCTTACGAACCAGCCCCGGCAGATTATTACCAACCCCCACCAGAATCAGCTTATGTAGAGCCTTATTGGGAACCGGAGCCTTATTATTACCAAGAGCCGGAGACCTATTATTCCCAGCCGGCACCGTCCACTTATTATTACCAAGAGCCGGAGCCTTATTATTCCCAGCCG
>CALKCV010000311.1 GCA_938083405.1 uncultured Microcoleaceae cyanobacterium
TGCTAGTCATAGTCCAGTTACTCCTCATGGTAACACAAGTTTTAATATTCTTAATTTTGCCGATTATCTGACCAAAGGTAAGAAGGCAGGGTACTGGGAATGTCCCGTTTGCAGTGAGGCAAAACTTAGCTTTAACAAAGAGACTGGTAAATACGACTGTTACAGTTGCGGCGACACCAAAGGCATACGCGCCAAGCTGCTTGAGATGGCGGGAGAGACAAAGGACAAACAGGACCAGAGCGATCGCCCGGTTGGCATCCTAGACCCCATAGTCGATCGCCACAAAGAAGAATTTAGAAAAAGCGCCATCCCCAATACATGGGCCCACTGGAATTTTAAAAGCTTAGAAGATAAAAAGGAAATAGCCAAATTTTTGGGTTGGAAGGCCTACAAAAACGACCCGGGCTGGATTTGTACCGGGATAGACCCCGCCACGGGAGAGGATACCGGCTTGGGCCAATTCAAGCCGGACAAACCGATTGCTTTTGCTGAAGACGAAAAGCCAAGGAAATATTTAACCCAGAAAAAAGGATGGGAGGTAATCTGTCCCAGAGTTCCCACCAAGCCAAACTACTGGCGCGACGTAATCGACGATCCGGCGATCGCCATTCGTTTGACCGAAGGAACTAAAAAAGCCATAGCGAGTATGGTTCATACGGAGATGCCTACCATAGCCGGTTGCGGTGTTGAGATGTTTCTCAAAGATGGCAAGCTAACCCCCATAATGCAACAGTTCTTGCAGCCAGGACGTCTCTTTGAGATTGCCTTTGATGCCGATATAGTCTGCAAGCAAGGAGTACGTCAAGCCTTACACAGACTCGCCAAAGCATTATTAGATGCGGGTTGTGAAGTCAACGTGCGAATATGGGAGGAGAAGCACGGAAAAGGAATTGACGACGTGATTTTCAACGGCCATAATTTTGACTCGGTTAGCGAATCTTTAAAACTAAGAGAGTTCGCTCAAAAATGGGAAAAACAATTTCCCGATGAGACGACAAACGATAAAGACAAAAATCCGCCCAAGCAAACGGTCTTTATTAACCGGTTAGTTGAGAAATATCGAGAGCAATTAGCTTACGATCCGAAGCTAAAAATCTGGCTGCATTACGGGGCTGATAACGAGGGAATCTGGGCGAAAGAAGAGGACGTTTTTATCTGTCGGATGCTTAAAAACGAAGTCGATGTTGCCTATCCCAAAGGTTGCAGCGCGGGGTATATCGAGGGAGCTTTAAAGGCTCTTAAATGGGAGTTGGTAATTAAAAAATGGGACGAAGACGACGGACTTTTACCGCTGCAAAACGGGGTTTTAAGACTGTCGGATAAAAAGCTTTTAAAACACTCTCCCAAATATCATTTAACCTGGTGTTTGCCCTACTCTTACGACCCTGCGGCAACTTGCGAGCCTATCGTTGATTGGTTTAAGGAAATGATAGGGAAACCGGACCAGATCGAGTTGCTGCGCTGCTATCTGGCAGCGATTTTACGCGGCGACAATCATCTACATCGGTTTGTCGAGCTTATCGGACCGGGGGGGGCAGGTAAATCGACTTTTACTAATTTGGCGATCGCTCTAGTAGGATTTAATAATGTTCATTCCAGCGCCCTTAAAAAATTTGAGGGCAGATTTGAAACTGCTAGCATTGCCGGTAAAAGGTTAGTAGTTCTCAATGATTCCGAACGTTACGGGGGCGAGGTTTCTACTCTTAAGGCTTTAACAGGTGGAGATATCCTCCCTTTTGAGATTAAAGGAAAGCAATCTCTTGGGGGATTTTATCCAAAAGCTTTGGTAATCATGGCGGCGAACGAACCCATCCAATCGGGAGATTACACCTCCGGGTTAAAGCGGCGTCGGATATCTTTAAGGTTTACCAATCAAATACCTGATGAATGTCATCGTCATTTTTTAAAGATTGACGATCGCGGAGTTACTGGGGAATGGGTTCATTATTTGCCCGGTTTATTGAATTGGGTCTTAGGAGTAAACGAAAAAACCATCTTTAATTACCTCAAACGTACTAATGAGTTTTGCCCAAGTTTAAAGCAGCATCAAATTAACTCGCTGCTAGACTCCAACCCGCTAGCAGATTGGGCCGACCAGCATCTCGTTATCAAAGAGGGCTTTCGTTGCGCAGTCGGAGTTGCCAAACAAGACAAGCGGACCGACACCCCAACGAGGTACTGGAACGTTGAGAGTTGGCTTTATGCGAATTACGCGGAACATTCCTTTAATACTGGAACTAAAAACGTTGCTATCCGACGGTTTGGGACTTTACTTGATGACCTGCTAAATAACCAGTTGGGTTTAGATGTTGAAAAGGGACGCGACCGTAATGGCAGCTACTTTAAAGGCATCGACATTCGTAAGGAGACAGACACAGACCCGCTACTTATTAGCGAGAAACCCACAGAAGAGCCACCAACCGAGCCACCAACCGACCCGCCATCAGGACCGGGAGGTTCACCGCCATCCGACCCGCCACCAAGTGGGCCACCAAGTGGGTCATCCTCCCAGGATATGTCGCCTGTGACGGATAGCGTGATGGATAATGTGACGGCTGAAACCCTTGTCTGTGATGATAGTGACGGATGCGACGGTAAACTTGCTCTAATTCCTACAGAGTCAGAACCGACGCCAGAGCCACTTGCTGCCCCGGAGGTCGCCAAAGAGTTGCAGCCTACAGAGGTAAAAGCTACGAAAGAAGATGGTTTGTCTGATGTACAATCCACCGCTGACGACTCGGACCCCTACCAAGAAGCTGGCTTAACTCCAGAGGAGGTAAGCGAACTGGAGCAATTAGCTAAGGCAGAAACGGATAACGGCACCTCTAAGGCTCAATCCGATTCGATTGACAAGGTTAAAGTTGGTGATTGTGTGGGATTAAAAGACGGTCGCTATGGTTGTATTGAGTTTGTCGATCGTTCTAAAAATGAGTATTGGGTTAAAGTCAACCGACAAGGCATGACAAGGATTAAAGAACCTTACACGGTCAAAGTGCCGCTCTCAAATATCAGGCAGTAGGTATAGACATGGTTAATGCAGCAGTCCTGTTGCATTTTCCTTTCTCCTTTGAAATGCAACAAATAGCATCAAAAACCAGTTTCGGTCAAAAATCCTGGAAACCTTACGTCCACAAAGAATAGAGAAACTTTAAAATTTTCCCCGGGTCCGAGCCGATTGGGGGAAGTCATCTGTAGCAGCAGAACTGATTAGACATGGTTAAAAACGCTTCAACAAAAACAACCCGCACTTTTAACAAGGTAAAAGTCACCACGGACAAGGGAGTTCTCCGATTGCAGTTTCCCACCAAGTTAGTTAAGGCGCTCGCCGGGGCAGGCATTAAGTTTTCTCGGTACAAGAGTCTTGGTAGGCGGGAGATAGACCCTGATACGGGAATTTCTAATCGACCGTGGGCTATTGCCATCGCCTCTCGTATTCAAGCTGACATCGACCATCCAGATAATTTGTTCGACCCTACGCTCGCAAAATATCTAGATGTTAAGCTCGATGCTATCGTTGAAACAACTGTACCAAAGTCATTTACAGTTGGGCAAGTATGGGAAAGTTTTTTAGAATATCATTTACCTGGCAAATCAGCCGCTACCAAATATCGTTATCAAAAAGATTGTGGCTCAAAGATAAAACCTTTTTGGGATTCTTCCATTAATCGAGAAACAGCCAACGATATGCGTGCTGTGTTTTTAGAGAAACCTTGCAGCGCCAATAAACTAGCAATGCAGTTGCTAAAGAAAGCGGTTGATTGGGCGATAGATGAAGAGAAAATCTCGATCGCGAAAAATCCTTTTAATGGAATAGCAGAAAACTTGAAGGGCGGGGAAAAGCGAGTTAACAAAGTGACCGGCTTACCGAGCGATTATGTGGCTTTTACCCAAGACGAAGCTAAAATGATTTTAGATGCTTATCTTACTTGTAGCATTAACCGAAAATATCACGACTTCTTTAAGTTTAAATTTTTGACTGGTTGTCGAACTGGTGAAGCGATAGCGTTAACTTGGGACGATGTTAAATTTAAAGAGAGGGTGATTTTGTTCGATAAGACTTACCATCCAAGAGCGGGATTATCCAAGGGAACAAAAACCGAAGATAGTCGAGTGTTTCCAATGAATAGTTATTTAGTAGATTGGTTGCAAGCGCTCAAATCGGAGGCTAATACAAGCATTGTTTTTTCTGGAAACAAATCTAAATATCTGTCCCGTTCTAGCATAAATACATCTTGGAACCAGGACTTTAACGAAGCTAATAAAAAAAGTAAGGATGGCATAGTAATTTCCCTGGCAAAACAAGGCAAGCTTCAATATTTATCCCCTTATAATACTCGTCATACTTTTATTAATTGCTGCATAGACCGAGACATTGACACGATAACGATCGCCGATTGGTGTGGCAACAGCGATAACGTTATCGAGCAAGTTTATCGGTCTCGCAAGCGCGACGTTGACATCGAATTACTGCCTTGGTTTTGATTGAGCGAGTCTATCAAAAATCTAGCAAATATCAATTTCTGATGCTTCAAAACCATGAATTACTGTTGTTTGCTACTGCGAGTTACAAACTAATCTTAGTAACAGCAATATTACCCGAAAAACAGACATCGATATCGGTGCCTTTGGAGTAGGGGCGATCGCCATATTTGCCAGTATAAAAATACTCGTCTCCTTCCACTCGGTATGCTACTGGTAAAGGTTCGATAGATGGTTGGCAAAATACGATCTTTGGTTCCGCTTCTTCTGGTTCTAAATAGGGGAAATTAACGTTCCAAAAAGAACCAGCTTCTAAAGGGCGATCGAATAAATCTGCTAATACCAAACGAGCCAGACGAGTAGGTATTTGCCAATCAACAGGTTTGGAGCCTTTTCTATATTGAGAAAGAGCTATGCCAGGAATGCCGTGGAAAGCTGCCTCTCGCACTGCCGCCACCGTGCCAGAAATGTAGCTATCCACCCCCATATTGCCCCCCGAATTAATACCAGAAATTACCCACTTGACATTTGGAGCTATATGTGTTATTGCAATGCGAATGCAATCTGCGGGAGTTCCGCCGATCGCGTACTCCACCTCCGAACGCTGCTGGACATTTATGGGCCCGTGGGTCGTAACTTGATGGCCGCAACCAGACAAATGTTGTTGTGGGGCCGCGATGATGCCGTGGCGATCGTTAAGAGCTTCTTTTAGAGCCTTAATACCGTCCGCGTCTATGCCGTCATCGTTAGTCAGAATTAATGTCATTTTTTCTACTGGTAGGTTTGCGAGTTCTAGAGAGCCGCAAATGGTATTCTCAGAAACCCGGTTTTTACAGAAATTCCTGGTTTCCCAGGCGGTCTCTCTAGCATCATAAAGACTATTTTTTTGTTGTGTATAATACCATTTCTCTAACTTCTAAAAAAGTTAATTGTCCTCCCCCAGCAGGCTCCGTCGTCTAAGACTTTACGAGAGAAAACAGTTTTCTTACCGTCAGAGGATAGGAGTATTGTGTTAGAATATCATAGAACAAAAAGCTATAATGGCTAGCAGGGATAATTATAGCAGGTAAAACCCCATCCGTCTAGGGGGCTTTACCGAGGAAATAATTGATGGCTTTTTCTTCCCTAATTAAGGCAAAATGCATTAAAAATTGCCCCAGTAAGGAAAAATGAAAGTCAAAAAAAACCCTCGCCTTGGGTGCATCTCGTATTTGCTGGAAGACTGTCTAACACCAAGAACAAACGTTCCAAAAACAGTAAGTTATTGCTTTCTTTAATTCCCCCGATGCACCCCTCGCCCTTGCCCTGCAAAAAAGCGATCGCTCGTCAGAAAGTATATGTCCGTACCAGCAGTTTTACATCCAGATATTGTCGAATTTCTCCGGGAGCAAAAAGGAAATTATTTTCCAGAAAAAGTTTGGGAGTGCGTCCGCAAATTAAAAGAGCAGCAATTTGATGGTGGTTTGCGGGTGAAAAAGCTAAAAGGCACTAATAAAAGAGTTTGGGAAGCTAGAATTAATAGCGCCAGTCGCTTAATTTTTACTTACAATAAATCAACGGAACCAGAAACAGGAAAACCACGGGTTTATTTAGCAATACAAGATATTTGTATAGACCACGACGACGTATCCAGAAAAGCGAAAGCGAGGCGGATAAATCCCGATGCAGAATGGCTTAATGCTGAAGAAGTAGAAGTAATTTTAGAAACCAAAAATTTCGCCGCCGCCGCCAACTTGACGGAAGGCGAAAAAACAGATATTGATGCAATAAAAGCTATCGATTTTGAAATTTCATCCGATTTTACAGACGAACTTCTGGGCAACATTCAATGGCAAGTATTAGACTCGGAGTTAGAGTGGGAAAGAGCTATTATTCGACAGGATGCCGATTTGCAAATAAAACTAACTCCAGAAGAATACGAACTAGCAAAACGCTCTGGAAATCTTTTATTATCCGGTAATGCCGGGACTGGAAAAACTACTGTAGCGCTCTATAGATTGCTGCAAAACAGACAAGATAGCGCTCCAGGAAAGCGCTTGTATATAGCATGCAATACTTTATTAGTTAATAATGCTAAAGAACAGTTTCATCGCCTTCTAGAAGATGGTAAATTTCAGCTAGTAGAGGTATTAAAAAAATCCAAAATTGAAAATTGGTTTGAATTTAAAACCATACGGCAACTATGCCTGGAAATACTAGAAAATTCTGGAGATTCATACAACAAACAAAATGAAGTAAATTTTCTAGTATTTTCAGAAATGTATCGCGCCCATTCTAAAAGAAAACAATATCCCAATTATTTAGTATGGGATGAAATTAGGAGCATTATCAAAGGAAAACAGCTATCGGTCCATGAGGCAATGTTATCGAAAAAAGAATACGATCGCCAGGGAAAGTCTGCCTCGCGCCTGGGGAACAGCAAACAGCGATTAGAATTATATAAAATAGCTCAATGGTATCAGAAAAAACTGGAAAAGTCTGAAAGTTTTGACGAAATAGACTTGGTAAGAAAAGCATTAAAAATACTCAAAAACAACCCGGAAGAACCCTATCAGTCCGTCGTCTGCGATGAAGTACAAGATTTCACAGAATTACAGTTAGAACTTCTCTTCGAGCTTGTCCCCGCCGATGGCAATCTCTTATTTGCTGGAGATCTAAATCAAACGATCGGTCCGAGCGGTTTCCGGTGGGAAGAATTAAAACAGAAATTTTACCCCGATAGAGAAGTAGAAGAAAAAACTCTCAATTTTAACTTTCGCAGCGTCGGAAGTTTGGTAAAATTGGCGAATCAAGTGTTAAAAATACGCAGCAGGTTGTTAAAACAAACAACAAGCGATCGCTCTCTAACTAATAGCAGTTACGGTCAACTAGCAAGGAAGATAGCTGCAACGGGGGAAATACTGGTAAAAACCCTACAAAAAACGTCTCTCTATCCCGGAGATGCCATCTTAGTCAGAACCGAAATAGATAAAGAAAAATTTAGAAAAGAATTAAATTCTAGTTTTGTATTCACCATAGAAGAAGCAAAAGGCTTAGAATTCGACACCGTGTTTTTAGTAGAATTCTTTAAGCCTACGGAAAAGCTCTGGAAAAAAGTAATGCGAGGAGGATACATCAAAGACAAAGAAAAACCACTACTGGAATTAGAACTAAATTTGCTTTATGTAGCAATTACTAGGGCTAGTAGAATATTAAATATCTGGGAATCAAAACTATGCGAACTCTGGGGAGCGGAAGAATTAACAGGTTGCTTGCGGTCTATAATTCCCGAATTGGTAAGGAGCGATCGCATAGAGCCCAGCGGCGAAGCATGGCGCAAACAAGGGCTTTATTATATGAAAGCAGAGTTTTATCAACAAGCCAAAGAATGTTTTGTCAAATCGGAGGATCCAATCTTGGAAAAACAAGCACAGGCCAAATATTCGGTCCAAACACAGGAATACAGCCAAGCCGCCAGGATTTTTGAAGAATTAGAAGCATGGGAAGAAGCAGCCCCGTTATGGGAAAAAAGCCAACAATGGCAGGAAGCGGCGTCCTCCTGGGAGAAAGCAGGCGATCGCCATCGGCAAGAAATCTGCGAAGCACATAGCCTAGAAGCGAGCAGCAAGTGGGCCCTAGCTGCCGCCAAATGGAAAAAGTTAGAGCGCCCAGAAGATGCCAAGCGCTGCTGGATGAATATCCCAGAGAAAAGGGCAGAATACTACGCCCGAGAGTCCGAGGAGAAAAAGCAATGGCTAAAAGCTGCCAGAGAATACGAGAAAGCAAATCTCCCCCAAAAAGCTGCTTTATGCAGGGCAAGAGAGTGGGAAAGGAAACAGCAATGGCGGCAAGCGATGGAAGAATATCAACTCGCCGGATATAGCGAAGAAGTCGGAGAATGCCGCAAGCAATTAGCCGAGGAATTATTTCAGCGCGGCTTGAGCGTTCAGGAGCGAGGAGATAATAAAAGCGCTTTGCTCGATTTTAATGAAGCGATCGAACTGGCTCCAGAAAAAGCTCAATATTACAACAATCGCGGTATTTCCTTCGCAAGAATGCGTTCCTTTCCAGAAGCGATCGCCGATTTCAAAAAAGCATTGCAGCTAGAACCAGAAGAACTGCAAAGCTACCACAATTTAGGGGCAGCTTACGCAGAAAAGGGAGAGTTCGAGCGATCGCTAGAGAGTTTTTCCGAAGGCTTGAAATTGAAACCTGACGAGGCTCAAACCTATTATAACATGGGAGTCGTGCGGTTTAAGCTCGGAGACAAGGAAGGAGCCGTTGCCGATTACACGAAGTCTTTGGAACTCAAACCAAATAATGCCGAAACTTACTACAACCGAGGCGTCATCCGTCGAGTCCAGGGAGACCTAGAGGGTGCCCTGGCAGATATGACAGAAGTTCTGCGGCTCAACCCAAAAGTTGTCGATGCCTATATCAAACGAGGCGTGGTTCGCTTTGACATGAAAGATACTGACGGAGCTATAGAAGATTTCGAGCGCGCTATGAGCCTCAATCCCAAAAGTGCCGATGCTTATTACAATCGAGCAGTCTTGCGTCGCTTTAAGAAAGACCTCCAAGGAGCCTTTGAAGATTTCAGCCAAGTATTGGCTCTTCGTCCGGATCGGGCCGATGCTTATGTGAAAAGGGGCGCGGTCCAGTTCGATCTGGGGAACAGCAATGGCGCTTTAGAAGATTTTAGCCGCGCTATGGAACTCAGACCAGACACGCCGGAAATTTATTACAACCGAGGTAATGTTTACAGGGCTAACGGCGATTTTCAGAAAGCGGCAGCAGACCTAAAAAGAGCCATAGAAATAAATCCTAACTATTACCAAGCTCATAACGATTTGGGTATTGTTTATTTAAAAATGGAAGATATTTCCGCAGCTATGAATCATTTTAATAAAGCGCTAGAAATTCATCGAAATTATCCCGAGGGTTATAACAATCGCGGCTATACTTGGTTTAGAAGGGGAGAATATCCCGCAGCAATAGCGGATTTGACAGAAGCGGTGCGGATTAACCCAGACTATGCAGAAGCTCATAATAATCTCGGTAACGCTCGCTTGCACCAAGGAGATTATGAAGGTGCGGTTAAGGATTTTACCGAAACTATCCGAATTTATCCCGACTACGTTGCTGCCTATAATAATCGCGGTTTTTCTCTGTTTAAAGTGGGAGATTATAAAAGGGCGATCGCCGACTGTCAAAAGTGTTTAAAACTTAGTTCTGCGTATCCTCTAGCTTATTACAATCTCGGTTTAATTCATATAGAGATGAAAGATTTAAGCGCGGCCCTGGATTACTTCAATCGCAGCCTAGAACTCGACCCGAAAAAAGTCGATACTTATATCAACCGGGGTATAGTTCATTTGAAGCTCAAAAATTATCTCGAAGCTATTGCCGATCAAACTGTAGCCCTTCAGTTCGATGGCAATTTAGCCCAAGCTTATTATGTAAGAGGCGAGGCAGAAAGGGAATTAAGAAAATATAATGAAGCGATCGCCGATTTCTCGAAAGCAGCAGCAATATGCGAGCAACAAAGAAAGCTAGAACTAGCAGAACAAGCCCGGGGGGCGATCGAGCAAACCAAAGCCCTACAGGCTAAAGCGTTAGAGCCTAACGGGAAGTAAGGAAAAAAGGTAGCGAGAGTTCGTAGTAATCGCGAAGAGCGATTACTACAAGCAAGGGTTTTCGCGCTCGATCGCTACTTGCGCTCCACTATCAATTGTTAAACCATTACCTATTAAGCAAAAATGAACTTTTGTAGCGACAATGTAACCGGGGTATGCCCGGAAATTATGGCAGCCCTAGCCGCTGCTAACCAAGAAGCAGCCATGCCTTATGGTGCGGACGAATGCACCCAACGGTTAGAGGCTAAATTCTCAGAACTTTTCGAGAGGGAGGTTGCAGTTTTCCCAGTAGCCACCGGTTCGGCGGCTAACTCCCTCGCCCTGTCTGTATTGACGCCTCCTTACGGCGCGATTTACTGCCACGAGGAATCTCACATCAATGTAGATGAGTGCGGGGCACCGGAATTCTATACTGCTGGTGCTAAATTGGTAACTCTCAAGGGCACCGATTGTCAAATTCACCCTTCGGATCTAGCGGCTATCTTGGATAAGTCTGGGGCGGGGGTAGTCCATCGCGTTCAACCGGCAGCGGCCAGCATAACTCAGTCAACGGAGGCCGGTACTGTTTATCTTCCAGAGCAAATTGCCGAGATAGCGGATGTCGCTCGCGCTCATAATCTATATTTACACGTTGATGGGGCCCGTTTTGCTAATGCGGTCGCGAGTTTGGATTGTTCTCCAGCAGATCTTACTTGGCGATCTGGCGCTGACGTGCTTTGTTTTGGCGCTACTAAAAATGGGGCGATGGCTGCTGAAGCGGTCATCTTTTTTAAGCCGGAATTGGCACAAACTTTTCGCTTCCGTCGCAAGCGCAGCGGGCATTTGTTTTCTAAAATGCGCTTTTTGTCCGCCCAGTTAGAAGCTTATATTACTGACGATTTATGGCTGAAAAATGCCGCTCGCGCTAATACAATGGCTACTAAATTAGCCAGGGAGTTTGTCAATTTGCCTTTGGTGAAGTTGCTTCATCCAGTAGAAGCTAACGAGCTATTTTTAGAACTTCCAGAAAATGTTATTAATGGCGTTCTTGCTGATGGTTTTAAGTTTTATCGCTGGCAGGGCGAATCTTCTAATACGGTCCGAATTGTTACTGCTTTTGATACTAAGGAAGAGGATGTAAATGCTTTGATTGAAAGCGTTAAACGTCATTGTCTTTAATCGGGAACGGGGGATGCTTGTCCCTCTTCTCCTTCTTGTCCCTTCCTGCGCTTTCAAAGGGAGGCAGGAGGGACGCTCGTTTTTGGGTAAATGGCCTTTTTTGTCGTCAAAGGCCATTGTTTGGCCAATATGTAACTAAAAATTGCTATTTTTGTATTTTTGTAAAGATTTTGTAACAACGGATGCAATTTAAACATAAGCAAGTTATATTAAAAGCATAAGGATTACACCAACTTGAATTTAAGGAATGTCCACCATGAACAACAATACAAGAAAAAGCTTGTCCAAGCTAAATGAAGTCCATAAGGCCAATCTGGAAAAAAGAATGCAGCACCGCCTAGAAGTGGCCAGAAGCAAAGGGGATGAAAACTTAATTCGGGCTTTGGAAGCGGAAATGAGGGTCAGCAACCTACACTAAGCAGCCCCATAGCTAGCCTGTTGTTGCCAGCAGTTGAGTTCTAGGCGATCGCTGCAGTATTTGCCCGTTGCGTTATTGCCGCGAAGGAGTACCAGCTTACGAAAAACTAAACATAAATAAGTCTTTAGCCCGCATACCATTTAGCCAAAACTCTATAGAGCAGCAGATTCTTTTTTGAATTGGTTGCAAAAAAAAAACCGGTTTCTCCAGAGAAGCCGGTTTTTTTTAGTTAGTTTAAG
>CALKCV010000312.1 GCA_938083405.1 uncultured Microcoleaceae cyanobacterium
GTCAACAAAAAAAAATTCTCCTCTGCCCCCGCCCCGAGCCAGCAGAGAGGCTTAATCTCCGATTAATGTGGCACGGCAGACTTAATTATTAATTATTAATTATTAATTATTAATTACTTAATTGCGGTGGTTATTGCTGTAGGGAATCCTCGCACCGGCCCATTGGAGTTTTTCCCTCAAAGTCTGATAGAAAGAATAGTCCTCGCGCAAGACAATAAATTTAGCCTGACAATCTGCCATCCGCACGTCCACCCGATGTCCGGGCCAGATAGCGGTACCGAGAACGCCATCGGTCCAGAGTTTGGTACTGAGGTCGTAATCTTGCAGGGGCCAAATACTGACGACGGAACCGGGAGGTATGACGATGGGGCGACTGGAGAGACTGAGGGGGCAGATAGGAGTAACGCCGATCGCCCCCATACCGGGATGAATAATAGGCCCGTTGGCAGAAGCGGTGTAACAAGTCGAACCGGTGGGAGTTGCCACCAGGAGACCGTCGCCCTGATATTGATCTACTATTTCCCCGTCAACTTCCATTTCTAAGATCGAAGTCGGCATTCGATCTGGGGAGCCCGGTTTGATGCACATTTCGTTGAGGGCGAGGAAGCGATCGCTCACCGGTTCGAGATTCGAGCGATCGCCCTCAAACACGGCCGCCTGTAACATCATCCGCAGTTGTACCGCATAGCGGTCTTCGCTGAGGCGCTCCCAAACCTTCTCAGTGTCCTTAAAATCCTCGAAAGACTCCGTTAAAAACCCCAGATGTCCGCCGACATTAACTGCCAAAATGGGGATACCCTCCGGGGCCAACTGTCGGGCCGCAGCCAGGGCCGTACCGTCCCCCCCCAGTACCACGGCCAGATCGATTTTAGTAGTAGTAGAGGCCAGAAATACTGGAAAGGGGTTGTCTTTGGGCCCGCTCGGTCCGACCAGCACGTGACAGCCGCGATTTTCCAATTGTCGGGCGCACTTTTCGGCCCAACGCTTGCTGTTAGGTTCCCTGGCCTTATGGGAAATGATGACTTGTTTGAGGTCCACGGTTTTTGAGATTGGCTAGCTTTGCATGGGGACTATTATGCCCCATAAGTCCGAGACGGGTTGGCAGCTTTTAACATAACATTAATAAAAATAAAGAACCGACTATGAGCCAATTAAGCCTCTGGGAGTTAAAAAAGTTAATTGAATCCAACGCCCGCGCCATGGAAGCCATCGCAAATACGATGGCGGAAAACGAACGCAAGTCCGAAGAGGAAAGAGCCCGATCGCGTAAAGAAATGGCACAACTGCGGGAAACTGTGGCTAATGTCGATCGGAATCTAGGCAATGCTGTGGCTTTTGTAGCTAAAGTTCAGGGCGAAAGCACTGCCGAAATGTATCGGGCGATAAACAAAATGAAAAACCGTCAAAGTGAAATTGTGGATGTTCTCAAGTTGCTGACAGAAAAAGTAGTTGGGGATAAAAGCGAGGAATAGTAGAGAGATCGAGTAGCGTTTTGCTGTATTTCGTAGCGATCGCTCCCGAACCCAAAAATAAAAGGAGAGGCAAACAGTGGCAGCCAAAGATCTTTTTCATCAAACAGTAAAATTAGCTTTGGAGAAAGAAGGATGGTCTATTACTGACGATCCTCTCTACATCAATTTTGCTGAAGTAGAACTTTACATAGATTTAGGCGCAGAAAAACTCCTGGCAGCCGAGAAAAATAATCAAAAAATTGCCGTTGAAATTAAAACTTTTCTCTATCCTTCTGCAATTTCTGAGTTCCACAAAGTTATGGGACAGTTTATTAACTATCGCTTCGCTCTCAAATCAGAAGACCCAGATAGAGTGTTGTATTTAGCTATTCCTCGGGAAATTTACGAGAGTTTCTTTGCCCGTCGTTTTGTTCGACTTATTATCCAAGAATATGCACTAAAGCTAATTATATTTGATTCAGATAAGGAGGAAATCGTGCAATGGCAAAACTAGAAAAATATCGGCAACTCGTCCGAGAAATTCTGACCGAATACAGCAGCCACAAACCTTCTTATGGTGAAGTGGAGGTGGAATTAATTCTCGATCCTGAAAGAGACCGCTACCAGCTAGTCCACGTCGGCTGGAGCAACCGCCGTCGTATTTATGGCTCTACCATTCACATAGATATTAAAGATGATAAAATATGGATTCAAAACGACGGTACGGAAGAAGGAATAGCTAACCTTTTAGTCGATCGCGGCGTACCTTCCCAAGATATTGTTATTGCTTATCATCCACCAAATCTAAGGAAGTTTACTGATTTTGCAGTAAGTTAATCGGGGTGCAGGTAACCTTTGAAACTTGGCTAACAATTTACTCCTTTTTGTTAGTTGCTAGTTGTCAGTTGTTAGTTGCCATAAAAAGTCTCCAAACAAACACGAACTGCTCGTTCGAACGAATAAAAAAAAGGGGGGAAACCTTAATTGTTAATTGGGAAAATGTTAATTGTTAATTGCTCTTAAAACCGGGAGAAAAAATTGAACGCACCTAACTCGACTTCCTCAAGCAGACCATCGCACTTTGACATTATAGTAGTAGGCTCTGG
>CALKCV010000313.1 GCA_938083405.1 uncultured Microcoleaceae cyanobacterium
TTGGTGCGAGTGGCGTATTTCTATATAGAATTAATGCCCGAAATAACCACAAGCTGCTGGTGGCGATGGCGATCGCTAACAACCAACCCACCGACGACAGCGACGACAGCGCCGGAACAGTTTCCCACAGCCCGCAACCGATAAAAGCCAAACCAAAACCGACGGTAATAGCAGCAGCAATTTTATCTCGCAAAGCGCGGGTATTAACTAACATTAAAACCGTCCCCAAGCCCAATCCTATTAACCGAGTTTCCGGTCGCCAAAACGTTAAGAGTTGCGCCATGACTAAAAGCACTATGCTAGAGCAACTGGCTGTTTCTTTTTTAAAATTTATGCTTCGAGCAATTAGGGTTAAAGTCACGGGAATAATTAACCAAATAGTTCCCCATTGATAAGCAAATTGGCAAGTAAAATCGGTACAATTATTTGCTTCAAGTAAACCGATATTTAATAATAACAAGCAATAACTAATTGCTGCTAAAATAAAACCTAAAATATAATTCGTAGCGATCGCTTCAGCGATTGAATTGTTCGTAGTAATCGCTTCAGCTATTTCCCCCCCTTCCGAGTCAGTTCGCAGAGGATCGTTCGTAGCGATCGCTTCAGCGATTTTTTCCTTTGTTAATAAATGGTAAGCCGCAAATACCGTCCATTCAGCCACAGCCATTGCTAATAAAATTGCCGCCCAAATTCCCAAACTTAGATTTGGTAAAAAATAATCGATCCACGAACAAATTGCCAACAAACCCACAAAATGAGTCAGGAAAAACAGGCGAGACACCTGTTTCAGGTTTGTTGAAACAGGCGAGACGCCTGTTCTACGGGGGCGGCGATAAGTGACTGCGGCGAGGATGAGAGTGGATGCTAATAAATTGAGCGATCGCATCAAAGGATTTACGAACCCTAAAAAGCTTAAAAAAGCACCAAACCCTAAAGCCATTAACTCCCCAAATTGTGCCAGTTCTTTTTTATCCCGACCGTACAACCAATCCGTCACCAATACCATAAAAATTAGATAAGGCAACCAAGTTACGGTTAATAAAGTTCCCCGTGCATTTTCCGCCTTAGCAATTTCCGTACCCGTACTAATTGCCAGTTGTCTTAATTCTGGAGGAATTAATCGCCCCACCGACGAATATGCCTGCCAACCAATTACAAAAATAGCCGCTAAATCTGCTTTTTGCCAATATTGCTTTAATCTCTCCGTTAAAACCCACAAACTAATACCGCTAATAGCGAAAGCTTGCCAAGGTTCAGTCGCCACCGACACTAACCAACCCAACAATAATAAACTGCCACCGATGCGATTTTGCCATTTAGTAAAAGGATTTTTTAGCGAAGTATTTTCCCGCTGTTTTTCCCGGTTACTTTTAATTAAAATCCAACCGCTAATCCCAAAAGCTAACCCCAAAAGCGCTACATCCACATAAGCAACAAAAATTGCCCGCATCAGCAAAATTGCTAGGGCATAAATTACAATCGCTACTCCCGTTAGTGGTTCGGAATTATTAGCTAAGTTGTTACTTAAATTTCTATTCCTAGAAAAAGTAATTGATGCCGTACCAATTACTCCTAAATAAACCGCGATAATTGGAAAACTTCCCAACCCCCAACCCCATTGTAAATAGCTCAATCCCAAAAGATTGAATAAAAGGAGCGATTGCCATTTAGAATTAACCGCAGGATTAGTATCGCTACTGGTTCGGTCTTTTTGTTTTTTAGTTAAATTAACAGCGATATAAGTAAGAATAAAAGCAGCGATCGCCACCGTCCCCCACTCCAGAAAATTCCCCCACAAACCCAAACCATCCATCGCCCAAAAATTCACCGGCACTAACAATAAAGTCACCAGCCGCAAACTCTGGGCAGTCAGCCGCAAACCCGCCGATCTACCCGTCCAAACAGCCGCCCCCCAAAAAGCAGTAGTATATGCCAGCAGCACCAAATATTGTCCGACCGCAGGAAACCTCTCCCACTGACTCGCAGCGAGCAACCCAGAAGAGACCACCACCATAAACAATCCCAAAAACAGCAACCAGCGGACGCTAAGTTCTGCCTTAAGGGACCGCAAAAGCTGACTGACAAGATTCGGCGGTCTGGTCGGTTGCCGTTCCTCCGCTTCCGCCGCAAATTCTCCTCTCCCCCGTAGAACAGGCGTCTCGCCTGTTCCCGGCGTCTCGCCTGTTCCCGGCGTCTCGCCCGTTCCCGGCATCCTGCCCGTTCCCGGCATCCTGCCCGTTCCCGGCATCCTGCCTCTCACTGGTTCTATTACTGCTTTCCCCACCGGTTCTGGCAGTGGGGCGCTCAAATATTGTTGGCAAAGTTGCCTAACTTGAGAATCGGATATCAAACCCAACCGCAACCAGACATCCAAACCTTCTAATAATCTCGGATTATCCGCGTCTATATTAATTAGCAAGTCGCTACCTCAAGGAACAATTTCAACTACAGTCCCGACTTTAACAAACTCATAAATCGGCGTTGCTTGCAGAGGGTCGGATCGTCAATCGTCACTCGCAACGCGGCCATAATGCAAATAATGAAGCCGCAGCATCCCGTCTTTTGCTATTAACAATACCTTCGCCTGATGGCGGAAAAATACTATTCGTAGGTCGGGCAGAGCAAAGCCCAAGCCAAGGATTTTGTTGGGTTACGCTACGCTGCACCCAACCTACAAGTTTTAGGGCGAAGGTATTGCATTAAGAAACCCGGTTTTTTCATTCAAAAAACCGGGTTTCTAAATTGCAAATAGCAGATGCATTCCATCAGCTTTGCGCTTTTTTGCTCGATCGCCGCCCTGGAGATTACACCACGGCTTCGATAACTTCTTGGAATTGAATTTCATCCTTGCGCGGATCCACATAAGCCACTCTCACATTGAAGCGATCGCCAACCTCCATCGGCCGATTAAACCGCATCGCCAACTCCAAACCCAACTCCTCAAGTAAAATCAACCCCAAATTATTATCCTCTCGCAACCACCGAATCATCAAAGCCTGCCAAATCTCCCCATTTTTCCGTCGCAAATATTCCAGAGCCCAGTAACGATTCGTAAAGCGTTCCACAGTGGAAGCCTCCTTCGCCGACGGCCCCAGAGTCATAACCATCTCCTGCATATCTTCCCGAGAAAAAGGCAAAGCCTCTCCGCGTAAATGAGCTTTAATCTGAAAATGAGCCAACAGGTCGCTATAACGACGGATCGGCGAAGTCACCTGGACGTAAGTTTCCAAAGCCAAACTCGCATGACGCGAAGGCATAATACTAATTTCGCTGCGAGGCATACAGCGACGCATGGCCGAAGAACGCACCGGTCCTGCTGGCAGCAACATCAATTCTTCCTCTGGAGGTAATTCCGGTTGGGGCTGACTGCGGTAGGGAATGGGCAAATTGTTAGCTTGCCCGTATTTCGCGGCAACCTCCCCCGTCAAGATCATCATCTCCGCTACTAAAAGTCGCGATCGCGAATCATCCACCAACTTAATCACAATTTCATCTCCGCGAACCTTGATGGCCGACTCCGGCATATAGATAGCGATCGCCCCCTCGGAATGTCGCCACTTCTCCCTAAGCCCCGCAAACTCGCTTAGGGCATGAATTTCTGGTTCCCCTTGCACGCTGAACTCCAGCATCTCGTCCACATCCTCATAAGTGAGGCGGTAGGTCGGCTTAATTATGCTTGGGTGAATGCTGTACTCCTTTACCGCCCCGGTTTCATCCAAGACCGTCCCAAAGCTCAAAGCGTAGCAAACCTGTCCTTGCAGCAAACTCATCGGCCCCGTGGCCAACTCTTCGGGAAACATGGGCACCATGCCCGTTGGCAAATAAACCGTAGTCGTCCTGCGTCTTGCTTCCAGTTCCAGATCGTCTCCTGGCTTCAGCAAGCGAGTAGGATCCGCGATATGTACCCATATCTTTTTTTGGCCATCCTCCAAAAATTCTATACTGAGGCCATCATCTATTTCGCGGGTGCTTTCATCATCAATGGTATAAACCTTCAGATGGGTTAAATCCAGACGATTAGTATCTGACTCTGGTGGGATAGATTCTAGGCAGCGTTGGGCCACTTCTAATACCTTTGTTGAAAAGTGCGTTGGGATCTGGCTGCGTCGCAAAAATAAATTTTCGTGCTGACTCCATAGCCCCAGATCTACTAACAGTTTAAACGCTGCATCCGCTGTTTCCGCTAGTTCTAATATGGCCAATGTTTCTTTAGCTTGGACTTGATGGGATGCTTCTTCTGCGTAGGTAGCATATCTTTCTAGAGCATCGAAACGGTTGCGATCGCTAGACGCCCACTCCACCTCTTCTCCCGCCAGTCGCCGCTTTATCCTCACGAGAAACTGTTCTAACTCTTCTTTCTTTTGTGTTTGTACATCTATTTGATGTTTTAGTTCTGCCACTTGAGAGGCAGAACGTGGTTCGTAGCGATCGCCCTTTTGTTTAAAAAATACCTTATCTTCCGACAGCAAACTGTAAGCCGCATAACACTGTGGTGGCATCTGTTCTGAAAACAACAACATCGCCATTTCTGGCGGGTTAACTGTCTCCGAGTCCTCCACCAAAATTTCCCAAGCGACCTCCAAACTAGAAGGATCTAAATAATTTTCAACTTCCTTAATAAACTTAGGAATATCTGAAGGTTTGTAGCTTTCACCTTCTATCTCATAGCTTACTTGTTTGGGAGGAATGCTGTGGTTTTGACCGCTAGCTTCTACCACCACCCAATTTTTTTTGCCGTCTGGACGGTCTGCTACTCCCAGACGACGATCTCCATGTATTCTAAATTCTACTAAATTTCCCTTCTGCACTTTCCTAATTTATCTAGGATTTACCAAATAATTAATAATTAATAATTAATAATTAATAATTAATAATTAATCATTTAACCATTAAGGTTTAAAGCCTCTCCTTTTAAGGAGAAATAAAACAAATTTCCTTTTAGTCAATTCCCTTATTTTTAATCGGGGGGAAAACGTTAATTGTTAATTGTTGAAAAAAGACTCTCTTCCCAATTCCCAATTCCCCATTCCCCATTCCCATGCATGCGATCTTGCTTCGTTCCAAGTCCTACGGACGACCTGTCGGTACGCAACGCGGGGCGCGTTATTGGTTTTATTCAAAATTGGGATGCACCCAATGATTCGCGATATCTGATAAACCGGGTTTTTTCAAAAAACCCGGTTCCCGATCCGCGACCCTATCTTAACCCCTGCACGGATTGCTATATGAGTATGAAACAATCTCAAAAGAGAAATTACAAAATGGACATACTCCCGATCGATGCAACCTATTCCATCAGTTGCTACTTTCTCTATTGACATAAGGCAATAAAGCAAGCTGCCTCGCTCTTTTAATGCTTTTCGTCAAATCTCGCTGTTGTTTGGCTGTGAAACCTGTGATTCGTCTGGGCAAAATTTTACCCCGTTCGGTAATATATTTTCTCAGCAAATCGACATCTTTATAGTCGATTGGTTGTCCCGGTGTTATTGGTGATACTCTTCGACGAAAATAAGCCATCGTTCTTAGTTTTTTCCTTCGCTCTATATCTTGAATTTTGCGTTATTTCTGGTTCTTTCCAGATTCGATTCTAATCTAAGAAAACCTCAACCAATTAATCGATATTTAGTTGGTTTTTACTTAGTTTCCTTGTGAACCGTATGTTTGTTGCAATGGGTACAGAACTTTTTCAGTTCTAATCTCCCTGTTGTATTTCTACGGTTTTTCGTAGTCGTATAACGGGACACGCCCTTCGAGCGCTTATCCGTGTTCGTACGACACTCCGTACATTCCAAGGTAATAATTAATCGGACACCTTTAGCCATAATTGTAAAAAAGCTCGACGATCTAAGAGACAAATAATTATCTTCTCATATAGCTTCGTGCTTTGTCAATCAGCCAGCGAAGCTTTAGATCCAAAGAGTAACCCCGCATGGCCCCTATCACCAGAGTTTTACTAACTTGGTCGTGGAAAGCCTGCTGGTATCTGTCCGTATCCACCAAAGCCACTACCCAGTCCAAAAACAACGGTAAAAATAGCAGCAATACAGCCGCATTACCTGAAGTCAGACCGCTTACTCCTCTAACTGCCAGCACAGCGGCTACTGCCAAGAGACCTTCCCGCTTGGACAATTCTACGATAGCAGGTGTCCTTTGATATCTAGCGTCCATAACTTTTAGATTCAGGGCCCAGCGTCCCAGACTTTGACCTTGATTTTTGGCCACCAACAAAACTCGGATAGCCAGCCAAAACACTATAAAAAACAGGATACCCAGAAACCAATTATTGCTCAACAGGGCGCTTAAAAGCCAAATTGCCCCTGCGTCTATGCAAAATGCTGCCACCCGACGAGCTAGCGGAGCTCTTGGCAATTGGGTCATTATT
>CALKCV010000314.1 GCA_938083405.1 uncultured Microcoleaceae cyanobacterium
TGGTACGACTTGACTAATGAGATTAAAAAACTGCATCCAGGTCAACCTTTAATAGTAGAACGTAAGTTGTAATAAAGGGGATTGTGGAATGGGGAATTGGGAGTTTTTTCCTTATGGAAATGGAGCGATCGCTCTAGTAATTAATAATTAATAATTAATAATTAATAATTATTGGACGGGGCTCGTCTGAATGCCGAATAAGCGTGAATACCATGCAGTCGGCATCCCCAAATTTTTGAACGAACATTCCGCATGCACGACTACTTACCACAACCGACCTGCCATGCTAAACTGAAGAATCAGAGGATAAACTGTTAGTAGTATATCGTCAAATAGGAGAAATAATAATGCAAGCAACCATTACCCGTTACTCTGCCGCAGAGTATTTAGAGCGGGAAACAACGGCTGAATTTAGAAGCGAATATCACGATGGAGAGATAATACCGATGACTGGAGGAACTGTAAACCACAATCGAATTGCTGGTAACTTTTACGCGGCATTGAAGTATGGTCTAAAAGGACAACCTTATGAAACCTTTATGAGCGATTTGCGCTTGTCAATACCGACAAAAAACATCTACACCTATCCAGATGTGATGGTGGTTCCCACCCCACCAATTTATGTCGAAGGTCGGCGGGACACTATTACTAATGCTCAGATAATTGTGGAGGTCTTGTCGTCCTCCACAGAAAAGTACGATCGCTCAGAAAAATTCGACTCTTATCGGACTGTCAATAGCTTCCGGGAATATATTCTCATCGACCAATACAAGCATTATGTCGAACAGTTTACAAAAACTGAGGATGACAAATGGTTGCTGTCGGTATATAAAGGCGAGGAAGCGGTTTTAGCTTTGAGTTGCGTGGAGTTTCAAATCTCTTTAGCCGATATTTACGAAAATGTAGAATTTGAGTAGGGGAGAAAGTAAAGTAGGATGCGCGATCGCGCACCAACTACTTTATACCCCAATCGAACCATTAAGTAGTCGCGGCCGGCGGAATGTTCGTTCAAAAATTTATGAGCGGACTAAGCCTGTATTAACGGTAATTCGGCATTCAGACGGTGGAAGTCCAATAATTATTAATTATTAATTATTAATTATTAATTACTTAAGGACGAACCAAACGCGACAGCGACATCTGATATTCGGCAAGTTTTTTTACTTGCTTGAAATGCCGCACGAACAAAAAGACCCCCAAGGAGATGCCCGTTGTTAATAAAATTGTTATTAATAGGGGACGGAATACAACCAGGCCGTTCAAAGCAATTCCGAAGCTAATACCGAAGATGGCAAGCAAAGATGAAATTATGCCCACAGGTGACATCATGGCAATAAGCAACGACGAAAATGCGCCGCTTGTAAGCAACCTGCGACAATTATGCCTCATTATCCAGCCAGCGAAAGTGCAGATCGCCATTGCGATAAAATAGCCAATAATAAGTTCGATATCGCCGTATAATGGCAAGGGCATGAAATAAAAGATTGTTAGGAATGTCACGGAACTTCCCAACACCGGAATTAACGAAAATGCAGCTGCAAACCCACCCATAATGCCAAAGGTTAAACCTAATAATAAACCGATGTAACCTTGTTCGATCGAGATTATTTTAAACAATCTTCCATCACAGATCCAGCCACCAAAATACCCTCCTGCCAGAGCAGCTACAAACAGCAATATTAAATAAATTTGAGGTAATTTGTCAGTTAATACGGGCGGTGTTTTGACAGCAATTTTTAGAGAAGGATTTGTTGCGGAACTATTGGTCTCTAATAAAAAGTCTCGTTCGTAGGTTTGATTAGCCATTAACTTGCTGGTATCGACCGTAATTTTGCACTCGACTTTATTGTTTTCAAAAGTGCGGGGGTTGAAAGAAATCCACTTTGATAAACCCCTGGATTTTTGGGGTTCGCTAGGATGAGAAACCATTTGCCAGGTTCCTTCTAATAAAGTATCGGGAACGCGATTGGTAATCGTTACAGTTTGCATCAGTTTTTCCCCGTATTTATTAGCTTGAAATGCGAGAAAATCCAGGTCGCAAATAGGATCGGGCGATCGCGATATATCGAGTTGCTTTAGTGCTTCTAAAGCAGCGGCAGCATCGGGACAGCGATTCCTGGGATAAGGTTGGAGCATTTTTTCCAACCATTCGACAAAATCCATGCTAATGTTATTAGGAATTACCCCGGCAACATTGAAGCGACCGTCAGCACTAATTAAGTTATTAGTTTTAGAAGACGGCGTTTGACTTAAGGCACAAATTAGCGAGACTGCTAAACTGTAGAGGTCTGTAGATTTTGTCAGTTCTTTGTTGCGAGATTGTTCTCGCGGCATGAAACCTTGGCTGCCAGCTTGAGAGTTTTTGATAGTTCCTTTACTGTCAATTAGAGGCAATCCAAAGTCTGTTAAAACAACATTCAATTCTTCGTCAATTAAGATATTTTCTGGTTTGATATTTCGATGAATTATCGGTGTTTCTCGTTCTTGCAGGTAAACTAAAAGTTCTAACAGGTTTGTGGCAATTTTTTTAATTTCCTCGGGTTCAAAAGTGCGAGGTTCCGCTAAAGATTTTGCTTCTTTATATTCCCGAATTATACCCAAGCCACCTCGGGGTGTAAAACATTTTAAATAAGCAGGAATCCCCGGATGTTTTAGTTCGGATAAGGCTTTTATTTGATTTTTATACGCTTTGACTCCAGCCCAGCTAGAAGATTGTGAAGCAAACCCATATTCTTTGACGATCGCTAATTTTTGGGTGGTCCGATCTTTAGCTAAATAGGTTTTCTGACTTGTTTGAGTATTGCTCTCTAATTCTCTGATTTTTGCATAGCGAGGCTTGTTAAATGAATCGGATGGATTCGGATTATTGCTCACTGTTTTACTCCTCGATAGAAATTACAAAAACAATCAAAGGTTCTCCCTAAAATCTATAACTTATAGCAATATTAAATCTTAAGAGGCGATCGCTCCTAAAAAACACCGCACCAAATTAAATTATAAGATGCGCGCCGGGCACGAGCAAATGTTCGGAAAAACGCTAGAAATTACTATAAGCTGGCACCAAGCACCCAGAAACCTAGTAAACCCCTTACTAGGTTTTTGAGAATTGACCGAAGAACATTTAATTTCGCCTACTTACTAATATAGGACAAATTTGATTTTTATGACAACTTAGGGTTATCTTTCTGCCCTAATAGGCTTTTAACCCTGGTAAAATCTTGGCTCAAATTTAATCGACTAATTTAGCTATTTTTGCCGAGGTCTTTAAAAATGGACAAAAGTTCCCTTATAATACATCCGGCAGTTGTTAGCAAATTATGAAAATGAGAAAAAATAGACGGTTGGACATTGTGGCACTGCATCCAGTAGCGCACCGCGCACTAAAATAACTCACTCTCAAAAACAAATATGGAAGCAAAACCTTTACATCAAATGAACCCACGAGATCGATTTTCTGACAGGGCAGAAAGTTATGCTGAATATAGACCAGATTATCCCGAAGAGGCGATCGCATCTATCATTTCTACAACCAAAAACCCGACCGAAATCGTTGCTGCCGACATCGGTGCCGGCACGGGCATTTCTTCGCGACAGCTAGCAGAAAAGGGAGTAAAAGTAATAGCGATCGAACCCAATCTGCAGATGATAAATGCGGCAAAAACTCACCCATTAATTGACTTTAAAACTGCCACTGCAGAAGCTACTAATCTACCCACTTCTTCTGTGGATTTAGTAACTTGTTTCCAAGCATTTCATTGGTTTAATCCAGAACCAACCCTAGCAGAATTTTACCGCATTCTAAAACCTTCTGGAAGACTGGCAGTTGTCTGGAATAATCGGAATAAAAATGACGATTTCACGAAAGAATACAGTCAAATATTAAAACAGGCATCAAAATCTCATCCTGCGGAAAATGAAAAGCGCAGCCGTTCGATTTCTACGGTGGAAAAAAGCAAGCTTTTTATTAATGTTAATTATTATAATTTCGCCCATCAGCAAAATTTGGATTTATCGGGATTAATAGGTCGCACCCTCAGCGCTTCTTATATCCCGAATGAAGGTGCAAAGTAATTAGTAGGGTGCGCACCGCGCACCGGCTTTGTTGCGTAGTGCATCTCGTTTTTGAAGAAAACTAATTGTTAATTTGCGCTCGAACGATTGTGTATTTACTTCGATGAGATGCACCCCTTCTTATATCCCGAATGAAGGTGCAAAGTATGAAGAAGTTGTCAAGAATCTGCAAATGCTTTATCGTAAGCGGGCAGACTCTAAAGGGTGGGTTTATTTAGTTTATCGAACAGACTTGTATTTAGCAGAACCAAGCCAATAATATTAAGATGCGCGTAAGGCTTAAATTGCTCTGCAATTTAATAACTGTATTGAGTAGGCGATCGCTTTAATCTACAATAATCCTCGAAAGCCAAAATTAACATCAACAACCAACTTGTCTGACAATCAAGAAACCAACCCCACTCGACCAAAGGACCAAAATGCCAGCAATGCCAAATGGTCCCATCTGGATAAATACGAGCAAAAATGCTTCATACAGATTATCGAAGCCTACGATGAAATTATGAGAATAGCAGAAAACATCCCCGAAATTGCTAATTCATATCAATTGACAGTGGAGGAGGTTCGACGTGCTAAAGACTATGCTTTTGGTAGTGGCGTATCCCAGCATCAATTTATTCCAGATGAAGATATGGCATTAGCATGGGAAAGGCTAGCATTAGGACAGGGAAACGCTATTGACGAAGTTTTGTTAAGGCATGAAATTTTTGAGTCTGACTTGGTAATTAATCAAGGAATGAATCAAAAAGATGCCCACGAAGTTGCTCAATCGAGATACCCTTGGTCCGAACTTCTCAAACAACAATGGAGAACTAATGAATAAATTATCAGAACAAAAATTCCTGCAAGCTTTAGAGATTTGCCAATCCTTAATAAGCGTGAAACTGAAACCATCAAATCTTCCCTGCGAAGCAATTGAACTTTTTTGCGAACTTGCCAAAGAACCTTTCGAGCTACTAAATTTATGCAAGCAATATGACTCGGAAATAGAACCGGCATTAAAAGCGATCGCCGACTATGCTGCCAGCGTGGATAATTGGAAACAGAGCCATTGTCCTTTTGGTGTCAAAGACCATTGCAATATTTTGCACTTTTTCCTCAACTTACATACGAAACAATTTGAGTTTTTTAGGGGTAAAAATTGGACTCCAGAAATTATTTGCGAATTTCTCCAAGATTGGAAAGGCATCGATCTCACTACTTTAATAGAGGATAAGGCTAAAGCTTTGACAAATTAAACCCGCTTTTGTGCGGAAAAAATTGTAGAACAGGCACTCGAATATAACTAGCCTGTTCTACGGTAAATCGCGCCAAACAGAATTAAAACTTTTAATAAATGAAACGATTAATATCGCTCGCAGTCAGCGCCTTTATTCTGACAATAATCTACCATAAAATTGATTTTCGAGGACTAATAGAAGTATTCCAAAACTGCCATCCACTCTGGATGCTTATCAGTCTCGGCATGGTAGTACCATTAACCATGTTAACCGCCTGGCGACTCCAACAATTGATGCCCAAGAAGCCATCCTCCAAAATGACTTTTGCCGAAGCAAATCGCTTGATTTTAGCTGCCAGCGTCTTAAATATGGTCTTGCCTTCCAAAATGGGGGATATTGCTAAAGCTTATTTTCTGAAACAACGGGGACATTTAGACGGTTCCCTGTCTCTATCTTTGGTAGTTTTCGAGAAAGCTTGCGATTTGCTTTCTTTACTGCTATGGTGTGTATTTGGATTGATGTTTTATCCCCAAAAGGATTTCCTCTTTTGGACTATGACCCTTGGGGTTGCCCTCGGATTAATTATCGGACTGCTGTTACTAGGTTCCAGCAAATTTGCTCAAATATTTTTTCGGGTTGCCAGGACTATCCCGGTTAAAAAAATTAGAACAACTATTGACAAATTGCGCCTTTCCTGGTTCCAAATGCAAGATTATTTCTGGCGCGACAAACAGCAATTGGCTAAAATAACGGCTACTTCAATTCTTATCTGGTTCGGTCATTTGTTGCAAATCTGGTTTTTTATCTTTGCCCTCAATGCCTGGGTTCCTTTATTAACAAATTTAGCCTTATCTCCCTTGGCAATTTTGGCGGGGTTGCTGCCTTTAACTTTTGCTGGAGTGGGCACTCGGGATGCGGCTTTAATTCTGTTTTATCAACCTTATTTAAACGAACCCACCGCAGCAGCTTTAGGCTTGCTATGCACTTCCCGTTACCTCTTACCTGCCATGGGCGGGTTGCCTTTTTTCGGACAATATCTCAAACAATTAACAATTAACAATTAACAATTAACAATTGGGCGATCGATATAGCAATTCTCTACTCGATGAGGTACAGCCGGAGCGATCCCCCCCAGCCCCCCGCGATTTCGGGGGGAGCAATTCAAAGTCCCCCTTATTAAGGGGGATTTAGGGGGATCGAAATGTTTTGTGTACCTCATAATACAGAAAAACGCTATAGAAAAAAAAGCTGCTTCGTAGTAATCGCTGAAGCGATTAGTCAATAAAATTGTAGGTCTGGATATGCGAACCTCCACCCAACAATATAGAACGCTAATTCAATAAAAAAATGCCTCTTACAAAAAACTTTCAACAATTTATTAAAATCGAAGCCTTGTGTTTTATCCTAATAGCCTTCGGCACTCTGGTGCGCCTATTGCAATATTTATCTAATCGTTCTATCTGGGCTGACGAAGCGGTTTTGGCTTTAAATATTGTCAATCGTTCTTACGCACAACTCACCCAACCTTTAGATTACGAACAGGGTGCGCCTATCGGTTTTTTGATTTTAGAAAAAACGGCTATTAATTTATTTGGTAATAACGAATATGCTTTGAGGTTGGTTCCTTTAATAGCCGGCATCGGTTCGTTATTTCTTTTTTACCAACTGGCAAAACAATTAATTCCCAAACCAGCAATTCCGATCGCCCTCGCTCTCTTCGCCTGTTTGCCCCATTTAGTCTATTATTCTTCGGAGGTAAAACAATATTCCACCGATGTAGCGATCGCCCTCTTATTATTCCTATTACTCCTACCCTTAATTAGGGAAAAACTCCATCTCCCCGAGGTAATTAAATTTAGTTTAATCGGCGCTACTGCCATCTGGTATTCCCATCCAGCCATCTTTATCCTAGCAGGAATTGGCTTAACTTCTGCCATCTTTACTCTTCGCCACCAACAACTAGAACAAATCAAACCTTTGTCGATAATTTTCTCAAGCTGGCTGTTAAGTTTTATCCTTTTTTATTGGCTTTCTTTGAGTAAATTAACTGGCGACTCCGACTTAATGACATCTTGGAGTCAAGCATTTCCTTCGTCGCCTTTAGATATTATTTGGTTGTTGGATGCTTTAGGCAAATTTTTCTATAGACCTCTAGGGTTTGAAGCCTGGATGGATGGGTTGGCAATAATAGCTTTTGTTGTCGGTTGCGTCGCCTGCTGGCG
>CALKCV010000315.1 GCA_938083405.1 uncultured Microcoleaceae cyanobacterium
GCGGTCCGCGAAAGCCGATCGCAGCAGCCATAGCATTAAAACAAATAAAGCCAAAGATAAATGTTTCATCAATTAACATTGTTAAATATAGCAATCCGTTGGTATTATATCAATTAACAATTAACAATTAACAATTAACAATTGGGTTAAAGGCTAACAACCATCGATCTGACTTGCTTTGCATTTTTTACCCTCTTGTTTTGACCCTTGGGTCATTTATTGCGACTTGGTATTATGCGATATTGAAGACAAACCCGGTAACTTTCACGAAACCGGGTTTCTTGCCCCCGAATTTTTCAATGTTCTTGTAGGGGTAGGAACGTAGAACGTAGGGTGCGCACCGCGCACCATGACTCACGCGCTCGCGTTCCCCACCGCGCACCCTACTACTCGTCTTGAGCGCTGGTGCGCGGTGCGCACCCTACTTTAGCTGTTCGTAGTAATCGCTTTAGCGATTACTACAAGCGACCCACTACCAAACTCCTTTCTCCCTATCTCAGAGGCAAACCGCGTTTTCTGCGAATATTGTTAGCAGAAGGAAGCCGGCGAGAGCCTTTGCGAGCTTCATCATACAGAGAGCGTTTCACCCTCAAAGCTTGGGAGCTAGCAGTCAAACCCAGATCCTCCAAAATTTCCGTTGCTGCCAGTTCCCCAGTTTCGCAACCGCCCTCCATATAGCCCTGATTTTCCAGAGAAGTATGCTCCCCGGCAAAAAAGAGATTGCCAACGCGCTCCCCTTCGATGCCATAGAATCGAGTCCAGTCTCCAGGAGTATAACAGCTATATGAACCTCGCGCGAACGGGTCTCCCGGCCAGTAGGCCCGGAGTGCTTGAAACGGAATCGCCGCAGCGCTAATTCCGGGAAACAACCCTTCTAATTCAAAGTTCAACCTGTCAACGTGAACTTGTGGGGTAGCGCTGCCGAGGGCTACCCCTTGAGAACCTCCTTGGAAGTTAGTGATTAAACCAGGACCTGGAGTGTAGCGACTTTCAGCGCTCTCCCAAGTGTTATAATAAACTTGCGAGTCCGAATAAGCATTGGCGCTAGAATTATAGCGTCCGCGCCAAATTTTCTCCCTATAACTACCGATCGCTTTAGCGTTGGTTCCGTAACGAAGAGCGTTAATAGCTGCAGCTTTTAGGGGCGGTAAATCTACATTCAAGCGCACGTCCCGCAGAGTGGTAAACGGCAGGGCTAATACTATCCGTTCGTAAACGCGATCGCTCGTTTGAGTCCCCGAACGCACCGCCACCCGATAGCGACCGTCAGGCAGAGAGTCGATCGCTTCTAGCACGGTTCCCGTTTCCAGCGAACCGGCCAGCAACTGCGCCAGTCGTTGGGGAATTAGCTCGTTACCCCCCCGAACGTGAAAGCGTTCGTCGCTAATCCCGAGAATCTCAAACTCGTCCGGTTCTGTACCGATGAGATAAATTAGATTCAGAGAAGATTGTTCGCCTGCATCCAGACCGTATTCCGTGGTATAGGCAACTTTAATTAGCTGACGAACGGTATTAGTCGTGTTGGGAATGCGGTCTAAATATTCAGCGATCGAAGTTCTATCCAACTCCAGTATTTTGGGAAAGATAGTAGTATAGTCTTCAAAATCATCGATCGCCTCTAAATCTGCATTAATTTGCTGTGCTACTGGAGCGTAGTCTCTAATCATTTCCGCGATCGGTACCCGGCGACCTTCAAATAGATAATTCCTTTCCACCGCTAATGGCTCCAAAGCCAGCAAGTCAACCAGTTCTAATCCCAGTTCCTCTGCCAAACCCCTAGTGCAAAGGTGATCCGTATTGACAAACTCTCCCCCTAGTTCCACGCTCAAAGGAGTCGATAAAGCTTTCTGGAAACTTCGCATCCGACCGCCTACTCTGTTTTTGGCTTCGATAATATTAACCGGCACCCCCGCCTGACTCAGACGGTAAGCAGCAGTCAGTCCCCCAATTCCCCCTCCAACTATTAAAACCGGGGTCATTTGGGCCCTAGCTCGCTGGCCTTCTCGCGGGAAAACATTAGCTGCCATAGCTGCCGTTAAGGCCAGACCACCTTGAAGGAATTGGCGGCGGCGGATGCGAAGTTGTCGGGCCCGGCGTCGGTCTGCCATTTCCAACAGTTCGTCTGCGGGAATGCCGCTTTTTCTGGACATCCTGGCAACCCCGTTGACGCGATTCAGGATTTTGAATAAAGAAGATTTAGCCATAATTGAAGAATCGAACTAGCGCAAATTTCACCACTAAGATACCATTGTTTGAGTTGTTTATTAAAAGGGTTGAATTTTAAGTTATGTTAACTATCGAGCAGCTATTTGATGAAGAGTTTTATCTGACCCAAAATTCCGGAGTAAGAGAGGCAGTTGAAGCTGGAGTTTTAAGCAGCGGGTTCGAGCATTTTATCAATTTCGGGCAATTTGAAGACCGCGATCCCAATCCTATATTTGATACGAGTTTTTATCTGCAAACTAATACCGATGTAGCTGGGTTAGTCCAAAGTAACGAAACTACAGCAGTAGGACATTTTCTTGATGTCGGTCAATTTGAGGGTCGCGATCCCCATCCTTTATTCGATACTAATTTTTACCTATCGGACCCCGAGTTAGCAGCAGCATTAGAAGCTGCCGGGCTTACTGCAATAGAACATTTTATTAACTTCGGTCAATTTGAAGGTCGCAACCCCAGCGTTTTATTCGATACTAATTTTTATTTACAGCAAAATCCCGAGGTGGAGGGGTTAATTAATGACGGGCTTTTTGATAGTGCGATTCAGCATTTTATCGAAGTTGGTTTGCAGGGCAATCGCCTCAGCACTCCACCGGAATTAACCGACAGTTTGTTTGCTATAGATGGAGATTTGGGTTTGTTGGGAAATTCCGAAGTCAGCGATTTTGTCGGTAACGAAGACCCGGTGGATATTTACAGTTTTCTCCTCAATACCCCCAGTAATTTGCAAGTAGTTCTCGGGGGTTTGACGGGGGATGCAGATTTAGAATTGGTTGAAGATTTAAACGGTAATAATGTTATCGATTCCCTGGAAATTTTTGCTAGTTCAAAACAATTGGGTACTCAGGACGAACAAATTAATACCGATCTTTTGGCACCGGGTAATTATTTTGTTCGAGTTTCTCAGTTTGAAGGAGATACCAATTACAATTTATCTGTCCTAGCGTCTCCTTCTATTTAATTAATAATTAACAATTAATAATTAATAATTGTTGTTTTAGAGCAAATTATTAATTGTTAATTGCGCCTAATATCTATAGTCATATTGGCTATTTGTTGGTTCTTCTGGTTGCTTGTAATTTGGTTCTCCTGGGTAACTATAGTCATACTCGTTAGTCGGATAATTTTCTTGAGGATCGCCATAATTTTCTTCGGTTCCGGCGTTGGGGTATGTTTGCTGTTCTGGAACTACTGGAGAAGGAGAAGGAGAATCAAAAACTGTTGCGGGCAAAGTAACCTCAGATTTTTTTTCTATAGTATTTAAGACTAAAGCATAACCTAAATAACTAGGCAGAGTAATAGCGAAAAGAAAAGCGATCGCCCCCACCCAAGTTATCCAATTCGACGAACCCCCGTAGTGGCATCGATAGGGATCGAAATTAAGAGACTGTAAATTAATCTTTTCTCGTATAGCGAGGGGGCGTTTAAATCTAACGCGGCGATCGTCTAATTTTTCTAACAAAATCCAACCCGCTTCTGCCTCTTCCTGACAAAGTTGGTTAAAAATAGCGGGGTTGCGAAATAAATCGGTATTTGCCCGAACTATCTTATATTCTAAACCCATATTTTTTGCGTCTTTAGTTGCAGATTTAGAACTATTATTGCGTTGGAGATTGTCTCCACCCGCCATACTATTATTATCTTCAAATTTCAAACGAGTCAAAGTTTCTTCCTCCTCACATTTTTGCTTATCTGCTACTACTTGCCTAAAACGCAGCCAGCCTCCCAAAGCGATAGCTTCGGTACCCAGACTGCCGACTAATAAACTCCAAAGGAAAATTTCAAACATTCGTTGTTTAATTAGGTTTTGAGGGGACGGAATTTCGGGGTAAATAGCCTTCGATTAAATAATCAGAACCTATCGGGCGCACCGTTACTTTTTCCAAACTCAAAGCTTCGGTCATCTCGGTTAATCCCAGATCTGCCACTGGGGAAGGAGCAGTTTGCCCGCCAATAATTTTAGGAGCGATAAAGGCCAGAACTTTCTGAACCGCACCCTCAGCGATCGCCTTTGCAGCTAAAATACCTCCACACTCCCACAGCACCGATAAAAAAGAGCGATCGTACAAATAAGCCATCGCAGCAGCAGGACTTAAAGAAGATATTTCTACCACTTCGACCCCTTTTTCCGTCAAAAACCTCTGAAAGTCCAGATTAGCTCCTACCTCCGTCAAAACCAAAGTATCGGCTTGAGTCGTATCCCATAAATGGGCCTTGCGAGGTAAATCCAAATTGCGACTCATCACCACCCGCAGAGGATTATCCGCCCGATCGCCGCTGCGACTGGTAAGGCGCGGGTTATCTTTGCGGGCTGTATTTGCTCCTATAATTACAGCATCGCAAGCTTTCCGCAACTTATGTACTTCAGCGCGGGCCTCCGTGGAAGTCACCCAAGCGCTATGGCCCGTGTTGGTAGCGATTTTACCGTCTAAGGTCATAGCATATTTGAGGATGCCGAACGGTTTGCGCTGAAGCATTCGATGTATAAAGCCCTCGTTGAGCCTCCGACAGGCCTCTTCTTCCACGCCAACCGCTACCTCGATGCCAGCTTGGCGCAATTTGGCAATGCCACTGCCGGCGACTTGGGGGTTAGGGTCCACCATTCCTACTACTACCTTAGCTACCCCCGCCGCAATTAAAGCCTCGCTACAAGGTGGCGTTCGTCCGTAGTGGTTGCAGGGTTCTAGGCTGACGTAAACAGTAGCTCCCTTAGCTTGTTCTCCTGCTTCCCCCAGGGCAAAAACTTCTGCATGGGGCTGGCCGGCTGCCGGATGAAAACCGGTGCCGACTATTTGGCAGTCCCTGACAATTACGCAGCCTACCAGAGGATTAGGGGCCGTCCGTCCCGCAGCGCGGCCTGCCAGTTCCAGACAGCGGCCCATCATTGCTATGTCAAATTCTCTATTTTGAGAATTGTCTGTGGGAAATTGGGCATTAGACATATCAATTTGGTGCATCTCATTTTTTAAATGCACCCTCTGTTCCTCTGTTTTTTTAAGCTTTTTTCAGCCGTTCTATAAGCAGTTCAAATCTGGAATTAGCTTGAGAATTACTATCCTTTTGGGATTGTAATTCTGGATTTTCCACTTCTTCATAAAGCAGATCGGTTTCGCTGCTGAGGCGAGAGACCGTACCGCGCAATCTGGTGGAGAGAAATTTAGTAATTGCCCGATAAAATCGCAGGGAAAAAAGCACGTCTTGTTCTAATTTTTCTGTTAATTTTTGCCTAGAAATTGACAAGATTAAGCTATCTTCTACAGCTTTAACAGTAGCCGAAGGAAGGCGTCCGTCAACAAAAGACATTTCTCCTAATACCTCGCCGCTGGTGATGATTCCAATTTCTCTGTTTCCGAGAGAGGCGACGTAAACTTTTAAAGTTCCATCAATCACGATATAAAGAGCATTTAGAGGCTGGCCTTCGGTAATTAATACCTTGTCTTTCGGCACTTCTTGTTTGCTACCGTTGGTCAGCATCCATTCCACGTCGCGATCGCTCAATTCCCCTAAGATGACTACAGCTTTGCTCATAATTTTTTAAGTAAGGTTCATTCTTTTAGTAATTTATCTTTTTTTTAGTTAATTTTTAGAGGAATAATTAACAAACAACAGGCAAAAATAGACCCATTTGATAGTTGAGATGCCCCCACTGCTTTTGATGGCATTTGGAGCAAGTCAGCCTGCCATAATTTACTTTTTCTGCCAAATAACAATTGACAACGTTCCCACTAACACGCATCAGTAAAATGTTGGGAAAGCGTTCGTTAGTGACGCGAACCCTAGCTGTCCTGAGTATGAGTAGGGGAATTTACAAAATTGAGATGCATCGGTATTATAAGATCGAAGCCATTTTATTAACATCGATTTTCTGATGATACAACTCCTCAAACGCATTTTTAATTCAAAATACATCAAGAACGTAATTTTGTCAATCGGGATGCTAGTTTTGGCCGCCGGGCTCTTCGTCGCCCCTGCAAAGGCCACTGGGGTCTATCAAATGCCCAGTTTATCAGCCGGCGAGGCGACCTGGCTCGTCGATGATGCTGATGTCCTCAGTATAGTTACCAAAAACAAGATTAAGAAAACTCTGGAAAATCTGGCAGAAGAGACGGGAAACGAAGTCAGGTTAGTTACCATCCGCCGCCTCGACTATGGCGAAACAGCGGCCAGCTTTACCGAGAAATTATTTGACAAATGGTTTCCCACTCCAGAGGAAGCTGCCAATCAAACCTTGCTGGTATTAGATACCCTCACCAACAACGATGGTATTACTACTGGTGAAGGGGTTAAAAGTATTATGTCCGATGAAATTGCCCAAC
>CALKCV010000316.1 GCA_938083405.1 uncultured Microcoleaceae cyanobacterium
ACCGCTAATGTAAATTTCGGGACGAGAGCTTTTTTTGCAAACAAAAGGAATCCCCACTTGCCCATTTTTTATCTGATAATAATTTCCCTGAAAATTAAAGTCTTGCCTCTCGTTCCAGAGAGCGTGACAGATTTCCAAAAATTCTTCCGCTCGTAAGTATCTGCTATGGCTATCGAGAAAATCGCCATAGTAACCTTGCTCCTCTGTAGAGTGACCGGTTATGATATTCAAGCTTACTCTTCCATTGGTTAAAGCAGAGAGAGTATTAACTTGTTGAACGAATAAGGTCGGCGAAATTAGGCCGGGGCGATAAGCAACCATAAATTTTAGTTTGCTGGTGGCCATTCCTAAAGCAGTAGCAAGCACCATCGGATCGGGCCTGTAATAGTTAAAGGGAATTAACAGCGACTCGATGCCCATTTTTTCTGCACGGCGACAAAAATCAAGATCTGTTTCAAGATGCCGCAAACATTGTTGGGGTGCATAATTTGCTCCATCGGCTATTCCCGCTCTCCCTCCCCAGACCGATAGTCTCCAATGAAATTTTAAGGACATTTTCCGCCTGTTCCTAAATTCATAAGAAGTAGTGTAAGCTAAACCGAGAACTTCAGCAAATTAAATTAACTTTTTATGATTCTGGCCGAAAGCGTTAAAAAAGAAGATATTATCGATCGCCTCCGCCAACTAGCCGATCGAAACTTCGCCGATCGCGCTTCTGAGTGCGATCGGACTGCCACTTTTCCCCAAGAAGATTTTACAGACCTCTTTAATGCAGGACTCCACGCCCCCGCAGTACCACTGGAATATGGCGGTTTGGGGTTTGCCCATAACGGCGACATTTTTAGCCTCTGGATGATGACCAAAGAACTAGCTAAGGTGAATCTTTCCTTGGCCCGTTGTTGGGAAGGACATACCAACTGCCAGGTCTTATTGTCAGCAATGGCAGCTCCATCCCAAAAACAACGCTGGTTTGAAGGTATCGTTAGGCGGGGCGAACAATGGGCGGGCTGGAGTGGAGAACCGCAATCGGAAATTCCCGGTCAAAAAGCTCGCTTTGGCACCACAGTGAAAGAAGTGGAAGGGGGTTATATTGTTGATGGAACTAAAGTTTTTGCCTCCAGTTCGACGGCAGCGGACTGGGCGATCCTCCTAGTCAATACTGCGGGCAGCGGTGGAGCCCGTCACGCCAACGGTTCGGCAAAAACCGTACTCATGCTAGCCTGCGACTTATCCGATCCTGGGGTCAGTTTTGACGATAGTTGGTGGCAACCCATCGGCATGAAAGGGACGATTAGTTATCTGGTGCGTTTCGATGAAGTTTTTATTCCGAAAGAGAACCAGATAGGCTACCCCGGTCAATATATTATTGAAGAGTGGCAAACTCGATTTACTCCTCAATATGGTGCGGCGTTTTTAGGTGCTGCCGAGGGAGCTTACGAATATGCTTTAGCTTGTCTGAAAAAACAAGATAAAACTCAAGATTATTACGTTCAACACAGAATTGCTAAATGCTCGATGAATATAGAAACGATGCATCTGTGGCTGCGAAATACTGCTACTCTTTGGGAAACGGGTCGAGAGTTAGAAGCAAAACAAGCGGGAAATCGCACTCGTTATTTAACTGAGGAATTGGCTATGGAAACTTTAAACCATTGTCTTAAAATCTGTGGGGCGCGTTCTTTAATTAAGCCTAGTCCTTTGGAACGGATTTATCGAGATTTGTCTTTTTACGTCCTCCACGATAATAGCGATCGCGTTTTATCTTCTATCGGTCAAGAAATTTTGGGAGAGCATTGCGATCGCTCCTTTTTTCATTCCCAAGCAGTTTCTAAATAATCGCGATGAAAAAGCCTTTAAGATTTCATTGGAGTCTCTCCCATGCAGGAGGCACTACAAGAATTTCCCAACTTGTAAAGCCTTGGTCTAAACTGCCGAACTTTGAAGCTCAACTTGCTTTATGCAAAAAAGCAGAAGAGTGCGAAATTGATTCCGTATTAATGGCGATCGGTTCTGGCAGGCCAGATCCTCTTTTACTTTCGCTCATGCTCGGTCAAAAAACAAAAAAACTGAATTTTTTAATGGCTATCAGACCGGGTTTAATTTCTCCAACCTACTTCGTACAACAAATTAATACTTTATCTCATTTAATCGATGGCAGAGTACATATTAATATAGTTAGCGGTCGCTCTCCCCAAGAACTGCGCTACTATGGAGACTTTCTGAGTCACGACGAAAGATACCAAAGAACGGAAGAATTTCTGGATATTTGCAATGCTTTTTGGGCTGGAGAAGGGAGCGTAAATTTTCAAGGAAAGTTTTACCAAATTGAGAACGGCAAACTCGATTTACCTTTTACTTCGCCAGAAAAAAACAAACCAGAAATTTTTGTAGGAGGAAACTCAGCTATTGCGGCAGAAATAGCGGGTAAATATGCCGATTGCTTGTGGATGTTTCCAGACGGAAAAGAGCAGACTAAGCCCCAAATTAAGTCTTTATTGAACAAAGGAAAAGAAGTGGGTTTGGTAGTTTCTTTGATTGCCCGCCCTACTCAGCAAAATGCAGAAGAATCTGCCAGAAAACTTGTCAGCAAATTTGATGACAAAGCTCGCCAAGCGATAGGAGAGTTTTCTAAAAAGACCGATTCAGAAGGATTTCAATCTGTATTTTCTTTATCAGAACAAGAAGAATCTTCTTGGATAACTCCCTATCTATGGACTGGTGCCGTTCCCTATCTTGGTTCTCCGGCGATCGCTTTAGTAGGTTCTTATGAAAATATTGCTAAAGCAATTATAGAATACAAAGCGATCGGCATTACCCAATTTCTTTTTATGGGTTGGCCGGAGCTTGAAGAAATGACTCATTTTTACGAGGGAGTGATGCCCTTAATTAAGGAAAAAAATCCGAACATTTTTGCCAAATAAAGCTCCGAACGATCTAACTAAAAAATGACATGAAAAAAGATTTGTTAGAATTAATTAAAAACTACTACTCTCAACCCCGAGAAGAAGGGGAAAGAATTTACGATATTTGGGAAGAAGGAAAGGCTTACAAAGATTCTGTTACTCCCACTACTTACGACTTAAAGTATCGAGAATTTATTACTAACAAAATTGAATCCCTAGTAGGCTGCGATTTGACAAAAACAATCTTAAGTATTGGCAGCGGCAATGCTTTTGTCGAAAGTGACCTGCATAAAAAAGGTTATCGAGTAATAGCTAACGATGCGAATAAAGATGCGATCGAAATTGCTCGAAAAAAAGGATTGGAAGCGATCGAGGCAGATATTTATGAATGGGAACCTCAAGTCAAAAATTTTGCTTTAATCTATAGCGATGGTGTCATGGGACATTTGTACGATCCAACTACGGGATTAAAGAAAATTTTCAGTAGGTTGAGAGAGTGGTTGCCTCCTCAAAATGGAGTCATTTTAATTTCCAACGATGCAGCAGTAATGGATGCTCCAGTACATCCACATCCTAAAGTTAAAGGCTTTTATTGGTTTTCAGCAAATTACTTGGAATCTGAATTATTAAATGCTGGGTTTAAGGAAGTAGAAACGGAAAGTTTTTTTTATAACCGCCCTCTGACAGGTAAAAAAGAACGCTTAATTGTCACAGCTAAAACTTAGATTATTAATAACGATGGATTTAGGTTTAAAGGGAAAAACTGCTTTAGTAACTGCATCCAGTAGGGGGATAGGTAGGGCGATCGCCGAAGGATTGGCAATAGAAGGTTGTCGCGTCATTATTTGCAGTAGAAACAAA
>CALKCV010000317.1 GCA_938083405.1 uncultured Microcoleaceae cyanobacterium
GATCGCCCCAATACTCCCCAATAAATCCCCTTGGCTAATCTTTGATAATTGCTGAAGGAAAAGTCCCAAACTATCCCTCCATAGGTTCCTCTTTCTAAAAAACTATATAAAAGTACGATTAAAAGGGGAACCACGAAAAAAATTACCAGCCATAATGTGGCGGGTAAAAGCAGAATTAATAAATTAATCTTTTGCCTCGGGGCACTTTGCGAAAAGGTTTGTTGTTGCCTGGATGCTGTCATAACAATTAATAATTAAGGGACAAACCGAAAGCAGTATGAACCGCCTGTAAAGCTTTCACCCCATTCTCCTCATCCACCACGCAACTAATTTTAATCTCGGAAGTAGCGATGGTCAAAATATTAATCTGCGCGTCCGCCAAAACTTTAAACATCTTCGCCGCAACTCCTGGATGGGCGACCATCCCCGCACCCACAGCGCTAACCTTAGCGATCGCCCTCTGCAACTCCACATCTTGCCAACCGCACTCGGCAGCATTTTCTAGCAAAGTTTCTCGTGCCAACTCCCCATCGCCCTCGGCAACGGTAAACACCAGGTCCCGAGTCAAAACCCCATTAATTCGGCGAGACCGCTGGGACTGAACTATCGTATCCACGCTAATATTTTGCTCGGCTAACAAACCAAATATCTTCGCCGCCATTCCCGGGCGATCGGGAATTTTGCGCACCGCCAAACCCGCCTGCTTGCGGTCCAAAGCAACTCCCCGCACTGCTGGTATCGACTCATCCGCTAAAGACTCCAACTTCTCCTCTGGCACGGGCGAAACCTTCACCTCAAAAGCCTCGCACAAAACAGCCACGGCCTTATCGCAGTCTTCCGCAGCAATAACGCAACTCACCTTAACCTCAGAAGTCGAAATCATCAAAATATTGACCCCCGCATCCGCCAAAGTCGCGAACATCCTCGCCGCCACTCGCGGGCGTCCGATAATACCCGCCCCCACAATACTCACTTTCGCAACAGCTTTATCTTCCCCCCGGACCTCCGGTTCTCCCAAAACCGGATCGTTATTCTTGCCCAGGGCCGGCAAAATTGCTTCTGCCACCGCCGTTGCTTTTTTGAGAACGTCTTTGCTGACGGTAAAAGCAATATCGTTAGTATTGCCCTCGTGAATTGACTGGATAATTAAATCGACATCGATTTTTTGTTCGGCGATGCCCCCAAACAAACGGGCCGCTACGCCCGGGCGATCGGGCACTCGTAACATCGACACCGCTGCTTGGTCGGTATTGTATTCCACCGCATCCACCGACTTTGCCAGTTCCAAATCTTGCAACGCCGGCCGCTGGGGAGTCGAAGAAATTACCCGAGTTCCCGGATCGTCAGTCCAACTGGATAGTACCAACAGCGGCACTCCGTAGTTGCGGGCAATTTCCACCGCCCGGGGATGCAGCACTTTTGCCCCCAAACTCGCTAACTCCAGCATTTCATCGCAGGTTATCTCCGGCATCAACTGCGCTTCTGGTACTAAGCGCGGATCGGTAGTTAAGATTCCAGGGACGTCTGTATAGATTTCGCAACGTTCCGCCTGCAACGCCGCCGCCAAGGCTACCGCCGAAGTATCCGATCCGCCCCGCCCCAGGGTGGTAATTTCTAACTCTTCGCTGCGACTGATGCCTTGGAAACCGGCTACTACTACTACTTTACCCTCTTTTAGCTGTCGTTCGATGCGATCGGTTTTGATTTGTAAAATGCGGGCCCGGGAGTGTTCCGCTTCGGTGACTATGCCCACCTGGGCTCCGGTCATGGAAATAGCCGGTTGACCCAGTTCTTGCAGGGCCATTGACATCAGGGCGATGGAAACTTGCTCCCCGGTGGATAGCAGCATATCCATTTCCCGGCGACTGGGGTTGCTGGAAATGTCCGATGCCAGCTTGACCAGACCATCTGTGGTTTTGCCCATAGCCGATACTACTACTACTACTGAGCGATCGCGTGCCGTTTTGGCAATACGTTGGGCTACTGCTTTTATCCTTTCTGCGGAACCCACGGAGGTTCCACCATATTTTTGAACTATTAACATATTGATAATTGATAATAATAACGTTTGTTTGTAGCGATCGCTTTAACGATTAAAATCGCTAAAGCGATTACTACAAACTTTCCTAGTCAGCGCGATCGCGCGCGAAACTAAACTGGTAATGTCCACCTCGTCCCTCGGTCCACCTCAGTCCAGCCAGACGGCCGGGACTAAATTTTCAGCGTTCATCGTAGCATCTTAGCTAGAACATAACCTTTGGCCTTTAGAATTTAACCTAAGATTAAAAATTACCATCTATTTTAAGAAATGCTTACCCCTCTGGCGGATACCTTTGAAACTCTAAGGCCTTCTTACCGTAACCTTTGGTTCTTCGGTATCTTAACCCTTATTACAGTATTTTTTGTTTTAATTATGAATTTTTCGACCCAATCTCAAGGCCAACTCTTAACCGACCCTTTTCTGCAACTGCCTACAGAAAACTCCGTGCGAGTTGTCTGGTTTACCGAGTTTCCCGGCAGTCGCCATCGAGTCTTTTTCGGCGATAATTTGCGGCAAAGCGTCGAGGCAAATACGACTCAACTTTCGAGGACTCGCGAAGATGCAAATTCCCGGGTGGGAGAACAAATAGAAAAAGGTCAAATTTATCGAAAAACTCTTCGGCGAGATATTTGGCGACACGAGGCAGAAGTTACGGGTTTAACTCCTAATATTTCCCTGCCTTATCGAGTTACCAGCGAGAGAGAAAATGGCAAAATAATTCGCAGCGATGTCTTTCGTTTGGCAGCGAAACCGACACCCGGAACGCCCCTAACAATTTTGCTTACTTCGGACCATCAATTAAAACCAATGACTGCCCCAAATCTTCAGAAGGTTGAGGAAACTGTAGATAAAATTGATGCGGTTTTTTTTGCGGGGGATTTAATTAATATTCCAGACCGCGCCTCGGAATGGTTCGACGATAACCGGGGTAATGCCTTTTTTCCTCTTCTCCAAGGTCGCGGTAATTACGAATTAAAAAAAAATGAGACTGCCACTGTTTATCGCGGCGGGAAATTGATTCAAAACGCGCCTTTGTTTCCGGCGATCGGCAACCATGAAGTTATGGGAATTTTTGACACAAAAAACGGCCTCAACGCCGAGTTTTCCCAGCCCCGTCCCCGCAATGCAGCGGAAAAAATATATGGAGAAAAGAAGATTGAAATTAATCCTAATAATAATCTAGAATTGCGAGAAAAATGGTTAAAAGATAATTCTTTTAATACGGATACCTACGAAGAAATTTTTAGCTTGCCCGAGAATAACGATGGCGGCGAAAAATATTATGCCGTAACTTTTGGCGATGTCCGGCTGGTAGTTTTATATGTTACGAATATTTGGCGAGTGCCCCGTCTCGATCGCGATGCCAGAGGAAAATACCGGGAAAAAGAAACTGATTTTAATAATCCTGCAGAATGGGGTTACGGACAGCATATTTTTGAACCAATTGCTAAAGGAAGCCCTCAATATAATTGGTTGGTATCTCAACTCGATAGCCCGGAATTTCAAACAGCCAAATATAAAATTGTCATGTTTCACCATCCACCCCATTCTTTAGGAGAAAATGCCATTCCTGCTTATACCGACCCGGTGCAAATTATAGAAAGAGATGAATTAGGAAATATTACGGCAATTCGCTACGAATATCCTATAGAAAACGATTATATTATTCGGGATGTTTTGCCATTATTAGAAGCCGCAGAAGTGCAGTTAGTATTTTACGGACATTCTCATCTGTGGAATCGATTTATTAGTCCTAGCGGAATGCACTTTTTAGAAACTTCAAATGTGGGCAATAGCTATGGTGCTTATTTGGGGGATAAGCCGCGCAGAGTGCCGGAGAATTATCGGGAAGAATATGCTGCATTAGGAGATCCCAATGGTTTAGAACCGGTGGTTCCTACTGTGGCTCCTTTAATAGGTAAAGATGGGAAAGCTTTGCCTTATATTGCCAGTAACGATATTACCGCTTTTAGCATTTTGGAAACGGGGACTGGAACTGTCAGCAGTTATTATTTTGATACCCGCAAGCCCAATTCAGAGGTTGTCAAATTTGATGAGTTTAAGTTAAAATAGCTTTGATATGGATTAACTTTAAAAAACAGATGGAAGAAAATATAGTCTTAAATAAGACCAAAAAAGAATTAAAAAAGAGTTTGCTGCTAGCAAACCCTCACGCCAGATTAGTTCGAAAAAATCTGCCAAATGCGTTAAATCATTTACAGAAATTAGGGTTAGAAATTCTCTACCAAGAGACCGAGTCTCCCGTAGATGTGGGAAAGTTTATCTACAAATATAAAGATGCGGTAGATTTTGTAATTATTGCGGGGGGAGATGGTACGTTAAATTTAGCCATAGAGGCTTTAGTGGAAACTGGTTTGCCTTTGGCGATTTTACCATTGGGAACTGCTAACGATTTGGCAAAGACTCTCGAAATTCCTGTTAATTTGGAAGCTGCTTGTCGGGCGATCGCTACTGGTAAAAAACATTACATCGATTTAGGATGGGTAAATGGCAAATATTTTTTCAATGTCGCCAGCATCGGACTAAGCGTAGAAATTACCCGCAAGCTAACAAAAGAAGTCAAGCATCGCTGGGGAGTTTTTGCTTATGCTATTACTGCGGTAGGAACTCTTTTAAAAAGCAAAATTTTTAGCGCAGAAATTCGTTTTGAGGGGGTTTCAAAAAGGGTAAAAACGCTCCAAATAGCTGTGGGA